>NZ_CP088020.1:3140000-3440000 GCF_021049245.1 Radiobacillus kanasensis
GCTTCGGCATCATTCGGAAGTGGCTACAAGGAAATAGTGACCTTCCTCTCTTCCAAACGTTTTGGACCTTCTATAAGAAAGAGTTTTTAAAAAGTAATCTTTTAGGATTATTTATCGTAGTGGTGTCCGGCGTCATAGTCTTTAATCTCATATTCCTGCAATTAAACATTAGCGAGATGCTTCAGCTTAGTTCGATTCCATTTCTGGTAGGTTTAGTTGTATTTTTACTGTTTGTTTTTTATATTTTCCCAGCTTATGTTCACTTTGACGTATCTCTCTGGCAGAACATGAAAAATGCCTTTCTCATCATGCTCATCAGTCCTTTTCACAGTCTCATGATGATCATATGTTTAGGCTCCCTATACTTTGTGTATGATGCTGTCCCAGCTCTTGCCTTTATATGCGGTAGTAGTACGTATGCATTTATTTCTATGTGGCTTGCCAATGATGCTTTTCAGCGCATTGCTAAAAAGCAAAAGACAGTGCAAAGTTAAAAAATTTGCTCCCAAATTAAATAAGCAGTCTTGCAAATATTGAATGATTAACACATAAAAAGGCGAACGTAAGAGTTATAATTGGACTAGATTGTATGCGGGTGGAATGGTTAAACCTCTGTGGAGAACGGGGGTGGCCATATGTCTGAAGTACAGATTGTGATTACAACAGGAATATTCATCGTAGCCTCTTTGTGAATCTAATCGTCGTGCCAATAGACAAAATCAACAAAAAATAATCCACCCGTTTTTGTCTGTACGGACGAAGGGTGGATTATCATTCACTACGTTCCACAGCGACCGTGCCTACTGCGGATATACTGTCGAATAGCTGAAGCGTTCCCGCGCTTCGGCTTTCTTAATATATGTTTTATTAAATTAATTATAATGGATTATAGTATTTTTTGCAAAATGTAGTAAGTGAAGGTATTTCGTAGCGAAAATCGATTGATCTACCTCTAATTGCTTAGCAATGTGTGAAGAGTCTTCTCGATTAAGAACGATGGAAAGCATTAAATAGTGGTTGTCCTCCCTACTATTTAATGCTTTTATTTTAGTTAAAACGATTTTTAATTGTTTTCTGCTTTGTACACGAAGTAATCAAAATCAGCGTGCTTGTGCTCTCCGGAAGTATCCTGACATTGCATCCCTACGAAAGCACCTGTAAAGAATCCGCCACCTTGAATATAGTCATCGGAAAGTTTGTAGGATTCAAACACGACTGGGATCGTCTCCCATTTATCTCCATCGAAGGAATAAGAATATTGGTACGTATTCGTTTTTACTTCTACACGCAAGTACACATACTCCACTTCATCAGGAACAACAATTTCTTTCCCGACTAATGGTTGATCGAACGTAAAGTTGTCACACGTCATCAGTTCCAAAATGCGTCCTTTTTCTTCATGCCAAGAAACTTGAAGAGATGTCCAGTTTTGCGTGTTATAGTAATTAACTAACCCAGCAGATTGCTGGAATGTTTCAGGTTGAAAAGCAACTTTCGTCTCCGCTGTAAAGTTAAAATGCTGCCAACGACGAGCTACATAAGCTTGGGTAAACTTCGAAGTAAGCGACTCTTTCCCATATAAACGTAAGTGACCAGGGTTATCTTTTAAGGAAATCGTGTCCTCCCCAAGCGGAATTCTTAACGTTTGGAAGTTCAGGTTTAAGGTTTCTGAATCAAAATCATCTTTTTCTGGGTAATCCTCTTCCCATACAACTTCTTCAATAGCTGGTCCTTCCACTTCTACAGACGGTTGATTTCCACCCACCACATACGGCCAGTCATTTCTCCACTCTAATCGTTGGATTGCTGTTTCACGGCCTAAAGGACAGAATCCTCTTGGATCTAACAATGGTTGCCCGTCTCTTGGTAATGGACGACCAGTTAAATGAACGAGGAACCACTCATCTGTATGAGTTTGCACGATGGAAGAATGCCCCGCTTTTTGTAAAGGATTTCTCGGATATGGCATTGATGTAATTAACGGATTTTCTGGATGTACTTCATATGATCCCCATAAATCTTTGGAACGAGCAATCGTTGATTGGTGATCATATTTCGTACCACCTTCAGCTGTTAGCAGATAATAGTAGCCATTCAGTTTATAAAGGTGTGGTGCTTCTGTTAGCATAACATCTGTTCCTTTAAAAATGACTTTCTTTTCCCCTACCAATTTTTCTTGCTCTACACTATACTCTTGCAGGACAATGCCATAGAAACTGTGATTTGTTATACGGTGATCCCAAACCATATTGACAAAGTACTTCTTGCCATCATCGTCATGGAATAAGGATGGGTCAAATCCTGAGCTATTCATATGGATAGGCTCGGACCACTCTCCATCAATCGTGTCACAAGTAACGAGATAGTTATGGCAATCCTTCCAGCGACCATCGGTTACTTTTACATCTGTATAGATCAGCCAAAACTTCCCATCGCTATAGGAAAGCGCAGGCGCCCAAATTCCACCCGAATCGGGATTTCCCATCATATTTAATTGGCTTAATCGATTTAGAGGGCGAGAAATAAGACGCCAGTTTTTTAGATCCTTCGAATGATAAATACCTACACCTGGGAACCACTCAAAGGTTGATACCGCAATATAATAATCTTCACCTGCTCTACAAATACTTGGATCTGGGTTGAATCCCGTTAAAATTGGATTTTGAATCGTTGCCATTCTTCTCATCCTTTCCATAATAGAGGTTTTTCAAAGTTATTAAGTTTAGCCGTTGGTATGTAAGCGATATCTTTGATTAGAAAGAAGAACGGCATCCGCTTTATTGTATGCGAATGCCGTAGACATATCTAGCTGCCTTAGATGGATTATCCCTTAACAGCGCTCGCAGAAATACCTTCGACAATTTTATTACTAAAGAATAAAAATGCAACTAAAATTGGTAGGATACTGATTACTAGAGTAGCACCAATTGCACCCCAGTCTGTCATATACTGCCCAATAAAGTTCTGAATCCCAACCGTTAATGTTTTGAATTCATCTGAACTGATGAACGTATTCACAAAAACAAATTCATTCCAGTTATAAATCATATTAATGATAACCGTTGTCGACATTACTGGTATGGTCATCGGAAGTATAATACGGAAGAACAAGCGGTTAATAGAACAGCCGTCAATAATCGCCGCTTCCTCAATCTCTTTCGGTAACGTGTAATAGAAACCGAGTAAGATCATCATCGTTATCGGTAAATTATAAGCTGTGTACGTAATGATAATCGATAATGGATTGTCGATTAAGTTCACCGTTAAGAACATTTTAAACAATGGAATTAGGGCAGAGTGTATAGGAATCATAAGCCCGACCATAAACAATCCTAAGACAAATGAACTTAGCTTCCATTTCATTCTTGTAATCGCAAAGGTAGCCATACTAGCTAGTAGCACAGTAAGAATAATGGCAACCAACGTATACCAAACACTATTAAAGAAATAAACGGCGATGTCTCCTTGCCAAACCTTTACATAGTTTTCCCACTTTAACTCCTCCGGTAAGGAAAGCGGAGGTGAAGCAAAAATCTCTCTGCTGTCCTTCAAGGAAAAGATCACGAGCCATACAAGAGGGAAAATCTGAAACACCGCTACAAGTCCGAGACAAACATATAAAATGGAGTAACCTAATTTATTCATCCTATTCCCTCCTAGTACTGAATTTCTTCATCAGTTGCAGTTAGTTTACGGATTAAAACGGTAACAATTAAGGTGATAATAAGAAGCAAGAACCCTATTGCACTACCATATCCAAAGTCATACGTTGCAAAGGCAAGTTTATACATGTACGAGGCCATAACCTCACTGGCACCACTTGGTCCTCCACCTGTCATTACATAAATTAAATCGAAGTACTTTAATGAACCTACAATGGCTAAAACAATGGTTACTTTTATGACACCCATTATAAGGGGTGCTTTAATTTTATAGGCAATTTGGAAGGCAGAAGCCCCATCAATCTTAGCTGCTTCAATGAGTGAATCTGGTATGTTCTTTAAAGCAGCATAGTAAATCAAAATATAGAAACCTGCATATTGCCAAAGAATCGGAACAAAAATGGCGAATAGTACAATTTTCGGATCCCCTAACCAAACTGGTGGGTTATCAATTCCAAAGAAACCAAGAACACTGTTTAAAATACCGTTTGCTGGGTTATACACTTTAATCCAAAGCTGAGCAATAGCTACGGAAGAAAGCAACATTGGAATTAAATAGATTTTACGCAGTAAATCTGCACCTTTAATTTTAGATGCTAAAATAAGAGAAATAGCTAAATAGATAATTAGACTTAATGCTGAAAATATAGCTAGCAAAAACGAGTGATACGCACTTTCCCAAAACTTCGTATCCTGAAGGGCTGTGATATAGTTTTCTAATCCTATGAATTCCATAGCCCCAATACCGTCCCACTTCATAAGGCCATAATAACCAGTAAGTGCTAGTGGGATATAAATGAGTATGGCAATAAGAATAAGTGCAGGTAAGGTGTAAAGTGCGATCATCAGCTTATTGGACATCACTTTATTCATATCATTTCATCTCCAAATCGTTTGTTGCGCTACAAAGGAAGTAGATTCCTTTTTCGCACGGAATAAGTATTTATAGAAAAATTATAAACCTATCATCAAAGAGTATTAGTTGTAACCGTTTTCTTTTTATAGACTATCAACCCCTTGATAATAAGTTCATCCCTAATATCTTAAATTTAGAATATCAAATAACACCTCGTTTGTCTAGTCGATAAACTAAGTTTTATAACAAAAATTTATACGCTTTCATGATAGAAAAGCTACGGAGACTACTTTGTCCTTTTAAAAAAGAAACGGAACGATTTATTTTCTCTGTATCCTTTTTACTATATCGAGAAGATCATGGAACAGACTAATTTATAGATTTTCTTACAGAAAAAAGGATAACCCTCTTGTTTCAGGGTTATCCTTCTTTTGTTTTCCAAATCTTATTCTTCTGCAGCTAATGCTTCTTCTTGAACTTTCGCGAACTCTTCTGGTGTCATCTCTCCACCGAATAGAGTTTGGATAGCATCCAAGTGAACTTGAGCTACTTCAGGGCTCATTTGAACGTCAGCAAACAAAGTAATGTTTGTTGCGTTGTTTAGTTCATCAAGTACATCAATGTACATTTGTGGAAGTTCCACTGCTGAAGTATCTACTTTCGTAGCCGGGATTACACCAGCTTCTGTTACAGCTTGTTGTCCCCATTGCTCTACGAAGAATTTAGTGAAGTCTTTTGCTTCTTCTTTTACGTCAGAGTTTTCTGCTACGAATAAACCAACACCAGGTCCACCAACCCAGCTGTTCAAGTCTCCTTGACCATCTACAGTAGGGAAGTTAAAGAATCCTACAGAATCTCTGAACTCTTGTGGAACGTCCGTATTTGTTGTGTAGTTAGGTAAATCCCAAGATCCGATTAGATACATTGCTGCTTGACCATTCATGAACAAGCTTTTTGCTTCTTGGTCAGATAAAGCGTTGTACCCTTCGTTAAAGGCACCTAAATCTACTAAAGTTTGAATTTCTTCTGCTGCTTTTACTAGAGCAGGATCTTCAAAGGAACCAGAACGGTCTATTGCTTTTGTTAATGTTTCAGCACCACCGATACGATCCGCTAAGTACATATACCATAGAGAACCAGTCCAACGGTCTTTGTTACCAAGAGCAATTGGTTCTACACCGTTCTCTTTTAATGTAGTAACTACATTTTTGAAGTCTTCATACGTTTTCGGTACTTCTAGTCCATTTTCTTCAAAGATAGCTTTGTTATAGAAAATTGGAGCAATGTTTAACTCAAGTGGAAGACCGTACGTATTACCATCGATTGCATAAGCTTCTGTTGTTCCAGAAACGAATTTATCTTGTAGTCCACCTTCTAACACATCATTTAATGGAGCAAATAGATTTCCATCTACATATGGAGTTAAGAAACCTGCGGCCCAAGTCATCCCAACGTCTGGAAGTTTACCAGAAGAAGATAGAACTTTTAGCTTCTCTTTGTATTGCTCGTTTCCTAGAATCTCTAATTCTACTTTTACATCTGGGTTGTCAGATTCATATTGGTCTACAATCTTATTAACGATTTCAAAGTGGTCTTTAGAGCTTCCTTCTGGCCATAAGTGCATGAATTCAATTGTTTTCTTATCACCGCTGTCACCGCTATCATCAGATGCTCCCTCTTCATCTCCACCACCGGAACAACCTGCTAGCACTAGCAATACTGCAGCTAACATAGAAAACCAAAGCGCTACTGTTTTCTTTTTCAACATACTCATTAAACCCCCTTAGGTTTTGAAAGCGCTAAATGAAAACGCTTTAATGTTTATTTCTTTTATAGAATAGCAAATAATTTCATGTTTGTCTACTGGACAAACAAAGTTTATAATATAAATTATATTAAAAAAGTCTTGTGAGGATTGGCATGCTTTTCCCTAGAAGGAATACGTTTACCCATATGAATCTAGGAAAAGAGTGCTATAATGGTGATAAAAATTTATTATTCATCATTTATAAAATCACAAAATCCTCCTAACTTTTTAAATAGTAAGTTGTAACTTCAAAGAAGTCTCTTCCCCGTTTTATAGGAGGAAATTCTATTCGAATGAGTGTTCTAATACTCAGGATAGAATACGTTAAAGAGTTCAAAGTGATCATAACCGGACTTTTTGAGTATCTTATTTATGGTGTAAATGAAATCGATTGCAATTTAAGGAACAACTCAACTAAATGATGAAAGCAGAGGAGAACGTGATGAACATGGAGATGAATCAGACGTGGAATCAATACGTCGTAAAAAAAGGAAACAAGTCAATTGTGTTAGAAAAAATTATCGAGTCCTCCCCTATTTCGCGTGCAGATATCGCACAGCAAACAGGGTTAAATAAAGGAACTGTTTCTTCCTTGGTAAGTGAACTGTTGGATGAACAACTCATTTATGAATCTGGCCCAGGAGAATCTAGTGGTGGTAGAAGGCCGGTTATGTTGCTGTTTAATCAGGTTGCTGGATATTCAATTGGGATTGACCTTGGTGTAAACTATCTACTTGGAATACTAGTGGATTTACAAGGAAATATTGTTACCGAGACGAAAATCAACTATAACCAATTAACCTATCAGGAAATAGAAAGTAAGCTTTTTGAAGTGGTCGATCAATTGACCGCATCCGCACCACCCAGTCCTTATGGGATCGTCGGCATCGGTGTTGGAGTACCAGGTACTGTAAACAACCATGGAGAAGTGATGCTTGCCCCTAACTTAGGTTGGAAAAATGTTCACTTAAAATCAATCCTAGAAAGAAAATACGATATTCCTATCACAATCGTGAACGAAGCGAATGCCGGTGCTTATGGCGAGAAGCGATTCGGCGCTGGGCTCAAATACGATAACATTGTCTATATTAGTGCGGGTATAGGGATTGGTGTTGGCTTAATATTAGATGGAAAGCTTTATACTGGAAGCCAAGGCTTTTCCGGAGAGCTTGGACACATGACCATCCAAGTGGACGGGAAAAAATGTCGTTGCGGAAACGAAGGCTGCTGGGAATTGTATGCTTCGGAGCAAGCATTATTGAATCAAGCAAAGGAACTAGGCTTGACCGATGGGAAAGAGTGTCAGCTAGACGACTTAATAGAGCTAGCTAAAGATGGAGACAAACAAGCCATTGAATTATTCCAAAAAGTTGGAGATTACCTAGGAGTGGGAATTAATAACGTTATTAATATCTTCAATCCAGAGCAAATCGTGATTGGCAATCAATTAGCCGCTACGAAGGAATGGATCCTAGATCCGCTTAACGAACGAATAACAATTAATACACTTTGGTATCAGCAAAATGGCATTGATATTCATTTTTCCAAACTTGGTATCTACCCTGCGGCATTGGGAGTATCAGCGTTATCATCCGAAAATTTTCTTAATGTTGATTTGGAGAAAAAAGCAATAGAAGTTTAATGTTTAGGTGTGAGAGCGCAGGCCGTGTATGGCCTGCGTTTTTTGTTGGTGGTCTTGGGTGTGGTCGGAATTTTATTGGCGCTCACGGGCTGGATATTGGCGCTCGGACCTCTTTTTCCGGCGCTTCCACTTTTTCCGGCGTTCCGAGGCCAGATTCCGGCGTTTTTTCTCTTTTTCCGGCGGTCTGCCTGATATTCCGGCGCTCAGACCACATTTTCCGGCGATCCACCCGCCCCAAATACCCAGAACCAACAAAAATGCTGTCCCCCCAAAAGGGAAACAGCATTCCTCCAATCAATCTAACATATCCACGATACCCCAGTATGCAGGCTTCACGTTGTAGTAAGGATCAAATGGCATCGGAGCGTCTTTACCAGGTACCTCTTGATCATCAAATCGGTCATCTAACCAAGTCTTATCATCCGCAACTCCCCACAAAGTAACGTTACTGATTTGATCATCCATTTCTTCGAAAAGATCAAATAGCTCTTCGTAACGTTGGCCTTGTAAATTTAGAATTTCTTGAGGGATTTCTTCGTAAGACTTGTACTCGCCAGATGGCGGATATGGATAAACACTCATGTCCAGTTCTGTGATTTGGTTATCTAGACCAAGACCTGAGAATAATTCGATTGATTCACGGATAGAATCAATGCTTGGCCAGTCTACATTAATATGGGTTTGATGCCCCACTCCATCGATTGGAACACCTTGATCCAATAATTCTTTTACTAGATCATATAAGTATTCTCTCTTCGGCGACTCATTTGTATTGTAGTCATTGATGTAAAGCATGGCATCTTCGCCGGCGAATTTTCTAGTTGTTTCAAAGGCCACTTTAATATAGTCTGTTCCCGTGATTTGATACCATTTCGATTCACGAAGCCCTCTGTCATTGGACGCATATGGATCAATTACTTCATTGACAACATCCCACGCATCGACTTCATCTCGGTATCTTTTGACAACCTTTTTAATATGCTTTTCTAATCTTTTAAGTAACAACTTTTTGTTCTTTTCACGTTGCTTAGGGTCCGTTTCATCCACCATTTCGTTCCCTTTTTTGTCCTTGAAGAACCAATCTGGTACTTGATTATGCCAAACTAATGTATGAAAGCGTAAATCCATATCGTGCTCTTCGGCGAATTCTACGATTTTGTCTGCCGGTTCCCAGTTAAACTTGCCTTCCTCTGGTTGTAAGGAAATAGGTTTCATGACGTTTTCGGCCACGATACTGTTATAGTGTTTTTTGACTATTTCCCCTTCTACTCCTTCCAGTTGCTCAGGCTCTACCGCTACCCCAACCGGAAAAGAATCCTCATAAAAAGAATGAATAGACGGAACCTCTAGTGCACTTATCGGTTCCTCCTGTGCTGAAACAGGATTCATGCCAACGGGTACCAATAAACTTAATGCTAATCCTGTTACAAGTGATTTTTTCAACTTTCCTTTTGCCATCTCTCCATCTCCCATCCCTTGTTTATTTGTAAGGGCTTTCAAAATCCTCCCTTAAAAAGTAAAGGACTGCTTGTCACCCTTGTGCAAAGAAGTATAACAGCTCGAACTTCATATATCCATTGAACAAACTAACTTTTTAGGCCAATTATGCAAAATGATAAAATCGTAGCAGGAATATTTACAGATTGGGCGTGAAAATAGTCGGAGAAAGCTTTCCTTACTTAGGTAAAAGGAATTATAAAAGGAATGGGTGCTCCCCCATTCCCCTACTCGGTAATTCCTGGAACTCGCTCCAGCCAATCCTTACCAATAATCGGTTCAAATTCCTCGTAAACGATGCTTAGTTCATTTAACCATTCTCGTTTCTCTTTATCGGTTAATTCATGTACTTTAATGTCCGATTTTTCCTCGATTTTTTGTAAAGCTTGATCATTCATTTTCACAGCTTGCTCGAGGTTCCAAGCTGTAACTTCCGTCATTGATTCTTGAATGGCTTTCTGGATATCAGAACTAAGATTGTCCCAAAACGGGCGATTCATCAAAACAATATAGCTGAGTAGCCCATGATTACTAATGGTTAGATGATCCTGTACTTCATAAAACTTTTTTGAATAAATATTAGATAACGTATTTTCTTGTCCTGTAATCGTGCCGTTCTCTAAATTGCGGTATGTGAGATTAAAGACAATTTCCTCCGTATCCACATCCAGTGCTTGAAATTGAGATTCGATAGCCTTACCAGGCATAACACGAAATACTTGGTCCTCAAAATCTTCCGTTTTCACCAGTGGGCGCAAACCGCTCGTAACTTGTTTAAACCCGTTATTCCAAAAGGCCATACCAATGACGTTATCTGTTTTCGACGCTTCTAATAAATCCTGGCCGAGATCGCCTGTCAAAGCTTGATTGACTGCCTCATTTGTAGGAAAGGCAAACGGTAAATCTAGTAAATTTAATTCCGGAAAAAGCTGTGATACCTTCGTGGTTGCAGGTGCAATCATCTGGATGGATCCTCGTTCCAATGCATCCAATTCGTCCAAATCAGAGTATAGACTCCCATTTGGAAAAACTTCTACCTTTACCTTGTTGTTCGTCTTTTGTTCCACCAAATCAGCAAAACGCTGTGCCGCCAGACCTTTCGGCGTATTCTCCGCTACCACATGACTGATTTTGATGACAATTTGATCATTTAATCCATTCTGTTCATCATCATATACAACATGTCTTTCCTGGGATTGAATATGATATACCAATACAAATGGTAATCCTATTACGAGGACAAGAGAAGCAATCCACATCAAAACTTTCATTCCGAGCACCTCAAAATGATAATATTCTGAATTTATTGTATCATAAAGATAAGGGGAAACGGTTAGAACCCCTCTGAAAGGATACAAGCCATTGTTTAAAATGAAACCGCTGCCAATAAAAATAAAAATTACGATTCTCTCCTTTGGGATTGTTCTTTTTTCCCTTTTACTAGGTGGCATATTTGTCATCGGAGAAATTGAAAGTGTCCAAGAAGAAGAAACAGAAAAAAGAACGATGATAACGGCACGTACGGTTGCACAGGTTCCCGAAATCCAAAACTACATTACCGAACCAGAGGGTTGGGAAGTCATTAACCCTATCGCCGAACGGATTCGGATTATTAATAACGCCGATTATGTTGTGGTATTAAATATGCAACGCGTTCGCTACTCCCACCCCATCAGGTCGAGGCTAGGTACGCATTCGACCGGCGAAGACGAAGGTGCTGCTTTTGCAGAACATACTTATACCTCCCTTGCCAAAGGTGAAGCTGGAATAGCGATACGCGCATTCGTTCCAATATTAAATGAAAATCATGAACAAATTGGGGTAGTCATAGCTGGAAATATACTCCCCAGCCTATGGGATTTGCTTAACAATATTAAAGGCGAAGTTGCCCTTATCATGCTCTTTACGTTAAGCTTCGGATTTATCGGTTCCTCTTTATTAGCTCGTCATATAATAGGACAAATGTATAAGCTGGAGCCACATGAAATTGTGAGAATGCTAGTGGAACGAACCGCTACATTTAATGCAATGCGTGAAGGTGTCATTGCGATAGATAAAGAAGAACGGATTACTGTTTTTAATGAAAATGCGAAAAAAATGCTCGGAGTAGCAGACCCCGTAATAGGCAGAGCTATTCGGGAAGTTATTAGTGATACACGTTTACCGGAAATTTTATATGATGAAATCCCTGTCTATAACCAAGAGGTTCGTGTAAGTAATACAAACATTATGAGCAACCGAATTCCGATAGCAGTACATGGAGAAAAAGTTGGAGCTGTAGCCATATTCCAAGATCGTACGGAAGTGACAAAACTTGCAGAAGAATTAACAGGGGTTAAGGCATTCGTCGAAGCACTTCGCGTCCAAAACCATGAACATATGAATAAGCTTCACACCATTGCAGGTCTCATCCAACTAGATAATCATGAAGAGGCGCTAAATTTCGTTTTCCAAACGACGGAAGAACAAAAAGAGCTCACAAGTAGATTGAGTGAAAATATAGTAGGAGACAGCATTACGGGGCTACTACTTAGTAAAGTCAGTCGTGGAAAAGAATTGGGCATACATGTAGAGGTTGATTCTAGCGTTACATTAGATGCATACCCAGCCAATCTCGATCAACATGATTTTGTCCATCTTATTGGAAATCTCATAGAAAATGCGTTTACAGCCTTACAACATCTTGATCGGGAAAAACGAGTCTTTGTTTCTATCCAGCAAGATCAAGAGGCTTGTAGACTTATAGTAGAAGACAATGGAAATGGCATTCGGCATGAGCATAAACAAAGAATTTTTCAGCAAGGGTTTTCTACAAAAAAAGAAGCGGGACACGGGGTTGGCCTGTACCTCGTTCATAATATCGTAGAAAAAGGAAGCGGGGATATACACGTTGATTCCACGGTAGAAGAAGGAACGAGCTTTGAAATCATTTTCCCTATGAATGGGCAAGAGAATAGGATAAGGAGGGCGCAAAATGAGTGATGGGATTCGAGTCTTGTTAATTGAAGATGATCCAATGGTGCAGGAGGTCAACCGCCAATTTATCAATCGTGTCGATGACTTTCACGTCATTGATACAGCACCGAACGGAAAAGAAGGATTCGAGAAGGTACTTCATGTAAATCCTGACCTCGTTCTTTTGGATGTGTACATGCCAAGCCAAGATGGAGTGGAACTCCTACATCAGTTACGGAAAAATAATATTCAAGTGGACGTCATTGCTGTTACTGCAGCTCGAGACAAAAAAACGATTCAGACCATTCTCCAGTACGGTGCAAGAGATTACATCATTAAACCTTTTAAATTTGATCGAATGAAGCAAGCTTTAGAAAAATATAAACGGTACAGGGAAGAGCTAAAGGATAAAGAAACCTTTTCTCAACAACAACTCGATCAGCTTCTCAATGGAATTCAAGCGGAAGCTTCAACAAAATCAACAACTATAGAGCTACCAAAAGGGTTGAACCCCTCTACCCTTCAAGATATTATAAGTTTTTTAAAACAACAGCAAACTCCCCTCTCTGCCGGCGAAATTGCCGAAAGTATTGGGGTCGCAAGAGTAACAGCTCGTAGATATTTAGAATTCCTGAAAGAAACAGAACAAATTGAGCTATCTATGAGTTATGGAACTGTCGGAAGACCTGTAAATCGTTATGTTCATAAATGATCTTTTTGTTCATTTTGTTCCATATTAGATGAAAGAATCATCTTTTCAGATGGGTTCTTTTTTATTCCTACTCCATGGATAAACAGCAGAATACTCCCTCCCCATGACGTGGACCAAAAAGAAATAAATGTTCAATATGGACAAAACATTCTCCAACCAATATGTAAACGCTATCATTCATGTAAGCAATTGTTATCATTATTTTTCAGGAGGGATAGGATGAGAAAATTATTTGGAGTACTCATGGTACTCGGTTTATTTATTGCGATTTTGGCAGGTTGTGGCGCGCGTTCTACGGACAGTGCGTCAGAAGATGGTAACAACAATGGAGACGCCGGATCCAGTGGAGAGTCTGAAGAAAAAATCGTGATTAAGTTTTCACACGTGGTTGCAGAGAATACACCAAAAGGAAAAGCAGCTGCGATGTTTGAAGAGCTAGCGGAAGAATATACAGAAGGAAAAGTAGATGTTCAAGTATTTCCGAACTCTCAGCTTTATAACGATGATGAGGTACTAGCTGCCGTACAACAAAATAACGTTCAATTAGCTGCTCCAGCAACATCAAAGGTTTCCAAGCTATTCCCTGAATGGCAAATATTTGACCTACCTTTCGCTTTCGCCGACACGGCTACGGTACAAAAAGCAATGGAAAGTGAAAAAATCGGTGGCAAACTTTTCTCTATGCTTACAGAAGAGGATTTATTAGGTTTAGCAATGTGGGACAACGGATTTAAACAAATGACATTAGACGAACATGCTCTCATCAAGCCAGAGGATTTCAAAGGACAAAAATTCCGTGTCATGTCAAGTAAGGTACTTGAGGCACAGTTCGATTCGGTAAATGCAAATCCAACTCCAATGCCATTTAGTGAAGTATATAGTGCACTAGAGCAAGGCGTCATTGACGGGCAAGAAAACACGTTATCCAACATTTATTCGAAAAAATTCCATGAAGTGCAAAGCTATATGACCCTAAGTAATCATGGATATTTAGGCTATGCGATTATTACGAATAACGAGTTCTGGTCCGGCCTTCCAGAAGATGTTCGAAAAAATGTAGAAAAAGCCCTAAACGAAACAACTCAATGGGTACGTGAGAACGGGGAAAGACTTAATCAAGAAAACCTCGACAAAATCAAAGCAGATGGAACATTAAAAGAGATTCATGAGCTTACCGATAAAGAAAAACAAGCTTGGATCGATGCCATGAACCCAGTTTATAAAGAGTTTGAAGATGAGATTGGTAAAGATCTAATCGATGCGGTAAAAGAGCTAAGAAAGTAACCATAACCAAAGAAGGGTAGTGCGCTGCCCTTCTTTATTAAGATAGAAAGGAAGAAGAACCATGAGATTCCTTCAAACTATACTCAATAAGTTCGAGGAAATAACAGTTTCCATTGCTTTGATAAGTGCTGTTGCACTGTCTTTTACAGAAGTTATTTTGCGGAAATTTTTCGGATCCAGTCTCGGTTTTACTCAAGAACTTGTTATCTATCTCCTAATATTTGTAGGACTTGTCGGGGCTGCAATGGGAGTTCGAAAGAAAGTACATTTAGGCGTTGATGTAGTCGTAAAGCAGTTTTCACACAAATGGCAAAAAACGATTACCATCCTTTCAACAGCCGCATGTGCGATCTTTTCCTTACTCATTCTTTGGCTAGGAATCCAACAAGTACAGATTATTAAACAGTTTGGTCAAGTTACCCCGGAAATGGAAATCCCTTTATTTATACCGATTTCCATCGTTCCAATAGCCTTCGCCTTAATGTCGATTCGATTTATACAAGATTTAGTTAAAGTAATTCAAACACCACCTGAACAAGTATTAGCAGAGGAAGAAGGTGCATTCTAATGGAAAATATCCTTGAAGAAGTTCAACATCCCAATCGGCCAGAACAAAAGAAATTCTTTACGATAAAAAAGGTTCTTTCCCTTGCTATGATTGCATTTCTTCTTTATGGTGTGATCTATTCGATTCAAACCGCGAACATGGGATTGGCTTTGTTCTCCATTCTCTTTTTACTTTTATTTCTCGGCTTTCCCATTGCTATTTCGCTCGGGCTTGCCTCGTTAGCGACAATCTATTACTTCACAACAGATCCTTTACCAGATTTAGCCGGACAGGTTTTTTCTGGGCTGGATTCCTTTCCGCTAATGGCAATCCCCTTTTTCGTTTTAGCCGGAAATATCTTCACTTCGGGAGGGGTTGCACAACGCCTTATTAACCTAACAAATGTTTGGGTTGGACATATCCCTGGTGGCTTATCGATAGCTGGAGTTATCTCTTGCGCTATTTTCGCAGCCATCTCTGGTTCATCCCCTGCAACCGTGGTCGCGATTGGAAGTATCATGATCCCTGCGATGGTAAAGCACGGATATGATAAAAGTTATGCAGTTGGATCCATCTCCACTGCTGGTTCACTCGGGATCCTTATTCCCCCTAGTATCCCGATGATCGTTTATGCAGTGACAGTGGAGCAGTCTGTTGGAAAACTTTTTATCGCGGGGATTGTACCAGGAATTATGCTCATGTTCTTTCTCGCCTTTGTAAGCTTTGTCATTGCTCGAAGAAATAACTATGCACGAGTTGAAAAAGCTTCATATAAAGAACGTTTCTCCGCTTTCAAAAGTGCGATTTGGAGCTTATCCTTACCGATCGTCGTGATTGGTGGAATATATACAGGGGTGTTTACACCCACGGAATCTGCTGCTGTTGCAGTCGTATTAGGTTTAGTTGTTGGTTTCTTATTTCACCGTGATTTAAAAGTGAAGGATATGCCGAAAATTTTAGTCGATTCCGCAAAAACAACAGCAATGCTCTTTTTCATTATTACGATGGCGATGACCTTTGCCCATATCGTTACACTAGAACGAATTCCACATAATATTGCGGAAGTGATTACGAGCTGGAACGTTAATGCAGTCGTGTTTTTAATAATAGTGAATGTGCTTCTATTTGTTGCAGGACAATTTATGGAGCCCACTGCCATCATCACAATCCTTGCGCCCATTTTATTCCCGGTCGCCATCGCATTAGGGATTGATCCAATCCATTTCGGGATCATCATGGTTGTCAATATGGAAGTAGGAATGGTGACACCACCTGTAGGGCTAAACCTTTATGTGGCCAGCGGAATCACAAAAATGCCATTATTAGAAGTAACAAAAGCTACCCTACCATGGCTTATCGCTATTATCATTGGGCTTATTCTTGTTACTTATGTTCCTGCTATAAGTCTGTGGCTTCCTAACCTTATTTACGGTAATTAATTTTGGGGAAACTTTGATGAAGTATCTTTTGATGAGTAGGCTAGTTGGGGCATCGAACGTGCTGATTTATAACATTAAACGCTGATATAATCCGCCTGAACGCTGGAATATCTTTTTTAGCGCTGATATATCGAATTAATCGCTGATATCCGGCACGCGAGCGCCGATTTCCCAAAATCAAGGTCTCCGCTACTAAATAGTAAGATGAAGTGAAAGTCTATACAAGAAGAAGGGGATATTCATGATTGAGGCAAGCACCAGATCGTTTTGGAAAACGACGATTGCCTTATGTATTGGCTCCTTAATTATTTTTGCCAATGTTTACTTTACCCAGCCGATCCTCCCTGTTTTATCGGAGGAATTTAACCTGTCACCTTTGCTAGCAAGTATGTCGGTTTCCTTGGTTATTCTAGCCCTAGGCATTTCCCTTGTGTTTTATGGTCCGATTTCAGATAGTATTGGTCGACGGGGAATTATGATAATGTCCATCGCTCTGTCTACAGTCCTTACTTTTTCTATTGCCTTCAGTACTAGTTATGAATGGTTCCTTACCTTAAGAGTTGTACAAGGAATTTCTCTTGCTGGTCTCCCTGCCTTGGCTGTAGCTTATATTGGTGAGGAATATTCACCGAGAGCTTTGACACTTGCAATCGGGATTTATATTAGTGGAAACACTATTGGAGGAATGTTTGGCCGTCTTCTCAGCGGAACCATGACGGATTGGTTTGGTTGGCGGTCGGCCTTTCTCACAATGAGTGTTGTCAGTCTTGTTCTTTTTTTATTATTTATTGTTCTTTTAAAACCTTCGCAGCATTTTCAGCCCAAGCCCTTTAGATGGAAGGAAGCCCTCCATGATTACAAAGGACATCTTCAGAATAAATATTTATGGCTAGCCTATCTCATTGGTGGGCTTCACTTTTTTATATTTGTTGGTCATTTTAATTATGTAACGTATTTGTTAAGCGGCCCTCCTTTTCACTTGTCCTCAAGCTGGATTGGCGCTTTGTTTTTGACCTACATTGCAGGAACCATCAGTTCACCTGTCGCTGGGAAGTTGGCAGAGCGATTTCATCGAACGATGTGCATCAAAATAGGCATATTAATCATGATGGTCGGTTTTTTAACGACACTAATTCCTCATATTTCAACCATTATTATTGGACTTTTATTCAATTGCTTTGGATTTTTCTTTGCCCATTCTATCGCTAGCTCCTGGGTGAATGAAAAAGCCGCTTACGCTAAAGCTAGTGCCTCTGGACTCTATTTAATATCCTACTATATTGGCGGAAGCTTAGGTCCACTTTACTTAGAACCGTTTTGGGCTGTTGGAAAGTGGTTTGGTGTTGTGTTAGGTTGTTTGATTGTTTTAGGCGTAACTTCCCTCTGTGCTTGGAAGCTTAGTAAATTAGAAGATTCAAGTGAAATAAATCATCCCACCAACTGACATGATGAACGGAGTAATCCTCCGTTCATAATTGCTCTTTCATCCAATCGAACACTATTCTGCCATTCACCTCATGTCCGCCAGTAAATAGGTCATGGGCAAATGTGGTAGATCCTATCTCCGCATAAAGCTGCTCTAGCTTCGTCACTACTTCTAAAAAACCTGTTTTCGGAAAAATGGTATCCTTCATTCCTGACGTGATAAATAGAGGGCGTGGTGCGATGAGACTTAGGACATCATAAAATTCACCAAAGTCTAGTAAATGCGGGTTGTAATTATCTATACAATGATTGATTGCTAATAGGCTATGAAAAAACGTATTCGCACAAGACAAAATGGCAGTACCCCTTACACGTGTATCTAATGCTACTGTATAAGAGGCTACTACTCCACCACCGGAATAACCCATCATCCCTATCCTACTATTCTCTACATCCGCAAATGCATGCATCACATCTATTAATCTACGTATTTCTTCCACTCTCAAGCCAGTAATCGTTAAGCCTAATAGCTGAAGTTTCGAAGCAATAGATAAACAGGAGTTATTTCTTAATCCTTGATCAACTGGCAGCATTCGTTCCCCGATTCCAATTAATTCAGGAGCAAAAACCTTGATTCCTCTTCGAACGAGTTGGACAGCAAAATGATGATCATTCAGGTCCTTCTCTTCTATTTCGTTCCCCGTAGAATCAAGGCCAACTATTTCTTTCACTCCTTCCCCATGACCAGCAAGTGCTATTACAGATGGATAAGTTCTTTGATTATTAGAAGGCGTAAGCACATAAAAAATGATACGAAGATGCTGAACAGGCTCGAAGGTAAATCGTTCCCTCGTGTAGCCATCAAGCTCGACTTTTTCTTCAAGCACAAGGCTTTTATCCATATGAGGATTCCGATAAGGATTAAAATCACCTAATAATTTTTGAAGCTGTACCCTTCTTTTTTCCTCCGTTTCATACGCCTTGTTTTCTTTCGATTTATGCTGATAAACCAAATCGATAAAGGATTCTATAGACATGTTCATCCCCCTATTAAAAACCGATTCACAACCAAAGAAGTGAATCGGCTTTTGAGCATTATTTCATTTCCTCCATACTTACGCCATCCATATCCGTAAACGTGTAGTTTTCACCAGCCATGGCCCATATAAACGTGTAGTTGCTAGTCCCTACTCCAGAGTGTATAGACCATGGTGGGGACAAAATAACCTGTTCATTTTTTACGACCAAGTGTCTCGTCTCTTCTGGTTTCCCCATAAAGTGAAATACTCTAGATTCTTCATCCATGTCAAAATATAAATAAGCTTCCATTCTTCTTTCATGAACGTGTGGAGGCATCGTATTCCACATATTGTTCGGTGCAAGCAAGGTCATCCCCATCATAAGCTGGCAGCTTTGAATGCCGTCTTCATGAATATACTGATAGATGGTCCGCTTATTTGAAGCACTGTCGTCCCCTAAATGCTTTGGTGTTGCCTTTTCTATTGCAAGCTTCTGAATTGGATACGTTTTATGGGCGGTGGCAGAAACCAGATAAAACTTAGCTGGGTTGGAAGGGTTACTACTAGAGAATTCTACGTCTTTACTCCCCATTCCAACATATAAACAATCACGCTTTTTCAGTACATATTCCTCACCATCCACTATAACTTTTCCTTCCCCATCGGAGATATTAATAATTCCCAACTCTCTTCTCTCTAGAAAATAATCCGTTTTCCATTCTTCTACCTTCTCTAGCAACAAAGGCTTAGTTGTCGGTATAGCAGACCCTGTTATTAATCGATCATAGTGGGAATAAACAAGATGAATGCTCCCTTCCTGAAACAAGGATTCAATGAGAAAATCCTTACGTAACCTTTCTGTATCATAGTCCTTTACATCTCTAGGATTAGTCGCATATCTCACTTCCATTACGATTACCCCTTTCTAATTTTCATTTATTGTTTTACCGATAAGATGTTCCGTAGCGATTCATTGGCTCCATCGGCGACAATCATTTCTAAATATTCCGTTACGCGGATGGTTAAATCTGGAATTTCATTCAAGTTCTCCCCCCACATGGAATCGTCAGCTAGAATAGAGGAAACAAATTGAGAAACGGTCCTTTGTCCTTTAGATGATTCAGTCCATAAATCAAATACCCGACCCATAATTAGCGGATCTTCTCTCATTTCATACTCTTTTCCATGGAGGTAGCCCACGAGCGCTTTTTCTTCTCTTCGAATCGGCTTATAATAGATGAGCAGTGATGCCAAAGAAAATACGATGTTCGTTGGTAATTGGTCAAATTTCTCTACATAACGTTTCAATACAGGAAGAAGTCTAGTTTTAAATTTGAAAAAGGAGTTCATTCCGATATCAACGAAGTAATGCTTATTGAATGGATTCAAAAAACGTTCTGTGACTGCTTCCACAAATCTATTTTTTTCTTCTTCATTGGCATCAACAGTTTGATAGATTTCTTTTATACCCGAATCGATAAAAGAACGAAGGAGTGCGTCTTCCATAGCCCTTTTCACATGGTCTATCCCACATAAATATGCTACTGAAAACATCATGGTATGTGGACCATTTAACAACCGAACTTTTATTTCGCGGTGTGGCCGGATATCTCCCCATTTCACATTTAAGCCAGCTCGATGAAAAGGAAGACGTGTCTGTAAAGAAGAGTCTGCATCAATTGCAAACATATGGTAAGGCTCGCCGACCGTTATTAAATGATCGCTATAGCCCAACACGTCCTGATAATATTCACTATCATCCTTCGGGTAGCCAGTTACGATTCTGTCCACTAACGTATTCAGGAACATATTATCTTGGTCGATCCAGTTTAAAAAGGCTGGCGGGAGATTCCAGTCACCCGCAATCCTCTGAACAATCCGTTTTAGTTCATCTCCATTATGATCAATGAGTTCACAAGGAATCACAACGAGCCCTGAGTCCGAACAGCCACCAAATACTTGAAACCTATGATACAAAAAAGCGGTTAGTTTACCTGGAAAAGACAAAGGCGCTTTCTGTTTATAGTAGTCCTCCTGAACATAGCTAATTCCTGCTTCGGTCGTGTTAGAAAAAACAAATTCAAGATCATTCGACTCAGCTAGTTCTAATACCTTACTCCATTCTTTGTAGGGATTAATTCCACGGCTAATTGCAGAAATGACTTCTTTTGAATCTACTACTTCTCCATTTTCTACCCCCCGTAATACGACTGTATATAAATAGTCTTGTTCCTCTAGGACTGGAAGAATCCTCCCATGAGGAGTAGGCTGGATTGCGACAATAGAACCACGAAATAACCCACTTTTATTAAGTTGTTGAATCATCCAGTCTGTAAAACACCGCAAAAAGTTCCCTTCTCCAAATTGAATAATCTTCTCTGGGAGGTGCTCCTTCTTCATTAATTGATTCGTTAATCGATTCATCACAACATCACCCCCTATTACAAAATAACTCCATCTTTAAATATCGATATTTCCTTAAATCCAAATTTTTCATTATTCGTACGGATTTCACCGGAAGCCACTTGGAGAATATAATGGAAAAACTCTTCCGTTAGCTCCTGCTTATCCTTTCCTTCTAGTAACTCCCCAGCATTAAAATCTATCCAGTTCTTCTTTTTAAGATATAATTCGGAATTTGTTGAGATTTTCACAGTAGGAACGGGACCACCGAATGGAGTGCCTCGACCAGTTGTAAAAAGAACAATATGAGCTCCAGAGGCCGCAAGTGCTGTTACGGAAACGAGATCATTCCCTGGACCTTGAAGTAAAGAAAGACCACCTTCAGAAATACGCCCACCATACGGAAGAACATCTACGATCTCTCCGAACCCACCTTTCTGAACATTCCCTAATGATTTTTCTTCTAAAGTAGTGATTCCACCGTCTTTATTTCCAGGGGAAGGATTCTCGTAGACGTTTTGACCATGTCGAATGAAGTACTCTTTAAAGTCATTGATTAAATCTACAATCTGTTGAAAAACCATTTTATTTTTTGCTCTCGACATCAATATCGTTTCCGCACCAAACATTTCAGGGACTTCTGTTAATGCTGTTGCACCACCATGAGAAATCAGCATATCCGAGAAGGAGCCAACCAATGGATTCCCTGTTATTCCAGAAAAGCCATCCGATCCGCCACACTTTAAACCTACCTTAAGCTTAGAAACAGGAACCGGCTCTCGTTTAAAGCTATTCGCATACCCGACAAGCTCCTCGATTTTTTCAAGTGCTTCACCGATTTCATCCAAAGATTGCTGTGCTTCCAAAAATTTCACTCGACGGTCATCCATGTCACCAATTACTTTTTTAAATTCCTCGATGTAGTTATTTTCACATCCTAATCCCATCACTAAAATTCCGGCAGCATTCGGGTGATGGACTAAATCACTTAAAATTCGTTGCGTGTAGAGGAGATCATCTCCTAGTTGAGAGCATCCGAATAAATGAGGGTAGTGAAAAACCCCATCTATTTCTTCCCCTTGAAATTGCTCATTTGCCATTTTCGCAACGATTTCTGCCGTTTTGTTAATGCATCCAACCGTATTTACAATCCAGATCTCATTCCGTATGCCCACGTCTCCGTTTTCACGAACATATCCTTTAAAAGTTAAATCCGTAGTTGGCGAAGGACTCACCTTCACAGATGCTGGTTCATACTTATACTCCAATGTACCTTCTAAATTCGTATGAATGTTATGCGTATGAATCCAATCTCCGACGTCGATTGGCTCCGTTGCATGCCCGATAGGAAACCCGTACTTCATAACATTGTCGTTTGTTTGAATGGCTTTTCTCGCAATCTTATGCCCTGCTGGGACATTGTCATTTATTTTAATGGTTTCCCCTTCATAAGTAACAGTCTCACCTGCTGTTAGGCTTTTAAGTGTCACCAAAACATTGTCACGATCATTTACCAAAAGAACGGTAGGTGTCATTGGATACCTCACCCCTTTTCCTAGTAGTATTTTATATAACAACGTTGTTATTTTTAGTATAGATTCCACCCCACATCCTGTCAATAAGTCCATTTTTTATCAGAATCTATTAGATGTTCCTAGAACCGATTGTTTTTCTATCCAAAACTAGCTATACTATTAACAACGTTGTTTTATCCCCTTATAGGAGGAAAATGATCTATGAGTGTAACGATCAAAGATATAGCCAAGAGTGCTGGTGTTAGCTATTCCACGGTATCGAAAGCCCTCCGTGACAGCCCCTTGGTCAAAGAACCAACTAAAAAACGAATTATACAAATTGCCGAAGAACTTGGATACCAGCCCAATGCATTTGCTCGGAGTCTAGTCTCCAAGAAATCAAATACAATTGGAGTCGTCTGGCCAACCATTCAAAGAGTAGCACATTCCGCACTGGTGACCAGCCTTAATCAAAGCTTTGAGAAACATTCTTATACAACCTTAATCTCCATAAACGATACAGAATCTGCCATCAAGACTTTTAATAGATTCCAAGTTGACGCCATCTTAGTGTTCGATGATAGCTCTACGAAAAAGGCTTATTCCTCTACCGTTCCCATACTGAAGTATGGTGTTTCCCACGGGGAGCAGCATTACCATACCGTTGATGTGAATCGTAGTAAGGCTATTGAAACAGCCGTTCACTATCTCTATCAAAACGGCCATAAACGTATTTGCTACCTAGGTGACATCGGAGTAGGTGATTATTTGCAGGAAGAGAAGGTGAAAGGCTTTATCCAAGCTGCCCAAGAATTAAAACTTCCATACTCTTCCGAACATATCATTCCGGTCTCCGGACTAGAGCAATACGACGGATACATAGCCATGAGATCTCTTTTACAGCGCCAAGACCTTCCAACTGCTATCATAAGTGGAAGCCATGATTTGACTAAAGGAATATTCAGAGCCGTACAGGAGAAAAATCTTTCTATACCTGAAGATATTTCCATTATCGGCTATGACAATATTCCGGACACGCAGCATCTAGAAGTTCCCTTGACAACAGTCGGCGTTCCACTTGATAAGGTTACCGAAAAATTAACAGAGACACTGTTAGGAATCGTAGAAGGGGAACAAGTCGAAAAGCAGATTATCCTCCAACCTGATTTAACGGTATCCAAATCCATTAAAAAGCTATAACTGCTTATCAAGAGTTCTAGAAGAATGTTCTTCAGAACTCTTCCTTTTTTCCATTTGCATTTGAAACCGAATACCTTCCACATAAGCTTTTGAATCGAGCATTTCCTTTGGTTGAGCGGCTTCCATAATAATATCTGCATTCGGCTTATACTCTTCCACTAAATGCATATAAAGCTTATAATTCAACTTTCCTTGACCTGGCGGAACTGTTTTTATCCTTCCTTCGTTGTCCAGAACTCGATCTTTGGCATGGCATGCCACTATTCGATCCCCTAATAGACGAAACGCTTCCTTTATGACTTCATCCTGTTGTAGAAAATTGCCATCATGTAAGAGGTTTCCTGGATCCAAAACTACTCCTAAAGAAGAGGAAGGAATCTCTTCAAGCATATTGGAAAGCGTCTTAGCATCTCCAATCAAATGTTCATGAGCTGGCTCAATTCCAATAATCACCCCATGCTTCTCCGCTTCATCTATTAATTCCAACAGGGATTGCTTTAACGTGTACCAATCTTCCTGTACAAATCCATCTGGCATTTTCCCAACTTCTACTGCAATAATATTTGTACCAAAAGAATGGGCATGCCGAATAAGCTCTTTAAATCTTTCAAGATGATTTCGCCTTCTATTCTCTTCCCGCAAAAACAAATGTAAATAGCAGGCTAATGTCGATACCACTACACCATGTTTGTCGAAGGCCCCCTTTATTTCCCTAACCAGTCCTGTGTTTAAATAACCCACCTTAGTAAAATCAGGGTATTCAAAAGCTTTCCACAATGCTAATTGAACGTAAGAAAACCCGTATCTACTAACCTGAGAAGCAATGTGCTCATAAGATGACTTTCCAAACAAATGTGCTAAAACCCCAATAGACATAAAACGTCACCTCTCATCCATAATATGTTTAGCCAAAGGAAGATCAAGATCCTTGATTCCGTTCAAAACTAGCTTTGCTATCTCATTGGCGCCAAAATAAGAGAAATGCGTATCATCTTGTTCCCCATTTGGGTAATAGTCGTACACCCCTGGCTCCATCCACATGAATAACCGTTTAGACTTCTCTGGTCCATATTGCTTAAGAAGCTGAGTACTCTTCTTTGTTACGTCTATTAATGGTATGGACATGGAATCTGCAAGCTCCCTCATTGCATCCGGATAAGAACCATGAGTCTCTTCCAGTTCCCCAGCGTCATTAAACCTTCTTCTTTGAACGGACGTAAGCAAAACAGGTGTGGCAGCAGCTTTCTGAACAACGGTTACATAGTATCGCAAATAATTTTGGTACGTTGTAAATGGTTTAGTTGATCGTTCCTTATCAGGCTTTTGATCATTATGACCAAACTGTATAAATACGTAATCATGAGACGTCAGGGAAGAAGAAAAGCTAGAAAATAACCCCTCCTCCATAAAGCTTTTCGAACTCCTTCCTGGGGCGGCTTTATTGATGACCCGTACTTGCTGATCGAAGTATTTCCCCAAAACTTGCCCCCATCCCGTTCTCGGTGCTCGTATATCCTCATACGTAGACATGGTAGAATCTCCAATTAAATAAACATGAATCAAGAGCGGTCCTTCCTTTCCTTAAGTTTGAAATTCTTCAATAGACTGAAAACAATGGAAGGCAACCCACATATTAAAATGACAAAACAAGGTTATACCAAAAATCGGAATAAAACCCGGAAACGTTATAAAGAAGTAGTAGGATGACAGTCCCCCTACTACTAAGAGAAGTAAGGCTTTATGATTTAGAAAGGCTATCGTTAACGCTTGTTTTATATAGGCAAAAGACTTTAAATCATAGTGTACATAAACAGGTAAAAGGAATAGCAGGAGGATAAAATAAACCAGGCCAACCATAATCATGAGATAATTCATGATGGAATAAAAGATTCCTTCGAATTGTCTAAAAAACTGCAGATCGAAATACCAGATAATTCCGATAGCCGCTACCAAGAAAAACAAGCCATTTGCTTTGAGAAATTCTTGACGGTATGACTTCCAGAACGTCTGAACCATACTAATCTCCACATCTTCGTAAATGGTTTTCCTTGCGACTGCATACATTGCCACCGTGCTAGGCCCTATTCCGAAAACGATTCCCCCTAGCAGCGTGCAACCCACCCACAACAAGTGCAAAATCGCAAAATGAGAAATCCATTTACATGCCTGATATACTCCTGTTAATAAGCGTCCCATCGCCATCCTATCGCCTCCTATTCCTTTCACTAGTAATCTGTTAAACTTCTAAAAGCAACCTTCACTGTATAATAGGTTGACTCGTTAACAGCTCCTCAACGAGAATAGGCCGTTTTTCCTTCACAGATTTCCATACGGCTTCTCCTGTTGCAACGGCATACGCACCATCCTTACTTCCTGATAAGATATCATACTCCCTTAACGGGTCGACTCCAAGGAAAATATCTTCTTGGATAACAGGGTCTCCACCACCGTGTCCACCACCGCGTTTTACAACATGAATCGTTTCCTTTGATCCGAATAAAGGAAAGTAGTCAATCGTCTGTTCAGGTGTAGGAAAAGGAACTCTCGATGGTGCATGAAATTCTGTCGTTTCAATCCGCCCTTTTGTACCATTTATTGCTAGACGGTATCCTTCATACGGCAAAGAGAAATTAATCGAGTAACTGAGCAATGCTCCTTTATCATAACGGACCGTAGCTGTGTACGTATCCTCAATTTCTATTTCGGAATCAAAGATGCATTGGTCAGGGCGGTAATTCGTATAGCTACTTTTTCGGGCTAAGTCAGACTCAATATGGTCATCCTGTACCATAGCGCTTTCACTTCTCGTATTCCACCTCATGTAGTAGGAACATCGATGCTTCACTTGACATGTCTGACAATACCGATCGTCCTCTTTTGCCGGATTATATACACTATCTTCACCAAAATAATGAAGGGCACCAAAAGCGAACACTTCCACTGGATTTTGTTCCAGCCACCAATTAATTAAATCAAAGTGGTGTGAGCTTTTATGGATAGATAATCCACCCGAATACTCTCTCCGTCTATTCCATCTCTGAAAGTAGCTGGATCCATGGTACGTATCAATGTACCAATTCAAGTCTACGGATGTAATCGTTCCAATGTTCCCTTCTCTGATCAGCTCTTTTATTTTCATATGATACGGACTATATCGATAATTAAAGGTTACCGTCACTTTCCCTTTACTACTCGCTTCCGCATCTATGATTCTTTGACTATCTCTTGCGGTTGTCGTCATCGGCTTTTCGGTAACCACATCCAAATCATGCTCTAATGCTTTTAATATATAGTGAACATGGGTATCATCACGACTTGTTACAATAATGACATCCGGTGAAACTTCCGCTATCATTCGGTCAAACTCATCATCCTTATATTCTGGAACATTTGAAGTCTCCTGAACTTGTTCCTTACATACAGCGAATCGCTTCGAATCAGAATCTAATAACCCTACTAATCTATTCGTCTCAGCAAATCGTTGGGTCATAGGTTTAATAAACATGTCAATGGCACGCTTACTAACCCCACATACGGCAATTCGTCTCATATTCCTCCTCCTACAGTCTGTCTACTTGTGTAAGTCGGGTAATAGCTCCTGCATTTCTATACTAGCCAGAACAAAGGAACCAACACCGTGTAAATCATTTGTACTCGTTGGGCGCTTTAAATAATGTTCATAATTTCCGACCCCTGTTCCTATACAGATATCGGGCATTTGAAATAATCCATTTTGATCAAATTCCATCCTTTTCAGAAGTCCCTTATACCCTTTAATGGCATATTCGGAATAGGAAGGATCAATATGCCCTTCACGAATCGCTCTTGCTATCGTGTACACAAACAAGCTCGTACAGGATGTTTCAAACCAATTCTCTATATCATCTGTTTTATCCACTACTTGATACCACATGCCTGTATCACGGTCTTGAAATGGAATGAACCCATTGACCAAATCCTGAAGCGCTTTGGTTAGTTCAGAGCGAGAACTATGATCAGCAGGTAAGAAGCTTAATATTTCATTAAACGTTATTCCATACCACCCGATGGCTCTCCCCCAAAATTCTGGGGATTTTCCTGTTTTCGGATCTGCCCAAGGCTGTACTCTTTTTTCATCCCAAGCATGGTAAAACAGGCCCGTCTTGTCATCACGCGTGTGCTTTCTCATTAGTCTTTCTTGCTCCAAAACCATATTTAGTAGCTGTGGTTCTCCGTATTTCTTCCCATAGTTCATGGCAAAGACTCCACCCATATAGAGACCATCCAGCCACATTTGATAAGGATATTTATCTTTATGCCAATATCCTCCATCCGATGTTTGATTTAAAGTTGGAAACATTTTTCTAAGCTTGGTAGCCGCTTTCCGATAGCGAGCATCTTCAAATTCTTCATCAAGTGTGAATAACAACAGTCCCGCTTGAATAGCATCTAATTCTTCCCGATTGAACAAGAAATTCCCATTTTCATCGACTAGATGATCGACGTACTCTTTTACATAACTCAAATATTTATCCTGCTTCACTTTTTCTCTAAGCTGCAACATGCTTACTAAGAAGACTCCTTGGTGATAATGCCATCGATTCGCCGGTGGTAATTGATCCGGTGTATAGGCATTCATCAAAGAATCACAAGCTGCCTTTGCCCAATCAAGCGGTGTTTTTAATCGTTCTACAATATTTACTTCCATCTCCAATCTTCCTCTCTTTATGATTTAAGTCCACTCGTACTAATTCCATCTACGATATAGCGCTGGAAGAAAAAGAATATAACAAAGATAGGAACAATACTTAAGGTGGACATCGCAAACATAGCACCCCAATTTGTTACAGAGTTTGGATCTGAAAAGAGTTTTAATGCAAGAGATACAGGATATTTCTCAGGTGTAGACAAGTAAATTAATGGCCCCATAAAGTCGTCCCAGCGCCAGTAAAATGAAAATATCGTAGCAGTCATCATCGCCGGCACCACTAAAGGTACGATTATCCGTGTAAAAATACCAATATTACTACATCCGTCTATTTTGGCTGCCTCATCTAGTTCCCTCGGAATAGTTCGAATAAATTGCATAATTAAAAAGATGAAGAATGGTATGCCAAAAAATGTCGGAAGAATTAACGGTAAATACGTATCAATCCAACCAAATTGATTAAACATGATATATTGTGGAATCATAACCATTTCAAATGGCAGCATCATAGTTAGCATCATACAGACGAACCAAATGTTTTTACCCTTGAACTTTAAACGAGCAAACCCATAGGCAATAATGGTCGAAGATAGGATACTTCCAACGGTCGCAATAATGGTAATAATGAATGAATTTTTAAAAAAGGTACCAAAGCTAATCCCCGCAAAACCCTTCCAGCCATTTATATAATTTTCAAAATGAAGTACATCTGGAATCAAAGTATGGGCGTCTATGAATACAGAAGAACTTTCCTTCAAAGAGCTACTTACCATCCAAACTAATGGATATATCATGATACAAGTGAACAGAATCATGACAAGGTGTTGAATCATCTTTTTCATTCTCTTCCTAGCTTGAGATTGCATCATGGTTACTCCTTTCTATTTACTCTCGGATTCGTAGTGAACCCAGTGAGGAGAACTCTTGAATATTAAGGCAGTAAAAATAGCGATGATAACGAGCATCACCCATGCCATAGCCGAGGCATAACCCATCTCAAAGTATTCAAATGCCCGACGATACATATAAAGCACGTACAATAACGTACTGTTTACCGGTCCACCATTTGTGACAACGAAACTTGGTGTAAATGCCATAAACCCTTGAATAACCTGCATGACTGTATTAAACAAAATAACAGGTGTTAACAAAGGCAACGTAATGATAAAGAATTGTTTAAGGGGACCAGCACCGTCCACACTCGAAGCCTCATAATATGTTTTTGGTATGTTTCGTAAGCCAGCCAGAAATATTAACATGGAGGAACCAAATTGCCATCCATAAAGAACGATTAAAGTCCAAATTGCAGTATCTGGATCACCCAACCATGCATGAGTAGGTAGACCTAATGAACTCAGAATAGAGTTAACGGCACCATCGTTGCCAAACAATTGTCTCCACATGATAGAAACAGCAATACTTCCTCCAACAACAGAAGGTAAGTATAAGAGAGTCCGGTATAACCCAACCATTTCCACAATTTTATTCAAAGCTAAGGCTACTAGTAACGCAAATACTAAACGGATAGGAACCGCAACACCTGCATAAAAAAAGGTCACTTTCATCGCTTCCCAAAACGTTTGATCCTGGGTAAACATCCGGACATAATTATCCAACCCTATCCACTCCGGCTGTCCCATCAAGTCATAATCCGTAAACGATAAATAAAAAGAATAAAGGATTGGAAACAAAGTAAGGGCAAAGAACCCAATCAAGAATGGGGAAATAAACCCATATCCCGCTACGTTGTTCACATCAGATTCGATCTTTTTTCTTCCTCTTTTTTTACCTTGCTTTTTTGGTTTCACCTCGTGATAATCATGTTCATGTTCTTGCTCCTGTCTTTCTGGTATCATGACATTCACCTCTTCCCTCTTCTATCTATAGGAAAGTACGGCCCTGACAGAATCAGGGCCATTCCTTTATTCCCTACTTAAAATGTCTTCCGCCATACTTCGGAATTCTTTTGCGCCTTCTTTTGGAGTTAATTGTCCATACATGACCTGTTCGTCAACTTGTTCTAGTTTTGCCAAAATTTCGGACGATGCTGGAGGGAAATTAGAATCAATTGGTGAGCTATTCTCCGTTACAAGCTCGATATATTCAAAAACTTTTTTATCCGTTTCACTTAAATCAGCTTGCATTTGCTCCCTAATTTCGGCTTTAATTGGAACCCCTCTATCCGATCCACCAATTTTGTACACTTCAATATTATTGGTAAAGAAGTTGATAAACTTAGCAGCTTCCTCTTTATGCTTAGAGTTCTCACTAATAGACCAGAGCATTGCCGGCTTTAAATACATGCCCTGTTCATTGTTTTCACCTGGTAAAAGCGTCATTTCAATTTGTTTATCACCTGCTGCAGAAGCCAATGCTGTCGCTTGGTTTGACCATCTAAAGTCAAATGGAGCTTCTCCATGAACAATCAGTTCATCCTCTACCCCTTTAATTTGCTGAATCACATCATAACCTGGTGCAACACCAGCCTCTACCATGTCTAAGTTCATCTTGAAATAGTCCTCTAAAAGCTTATCATCGTCATATCCTAAAGCGGTTCCATCTTCATTAAAGAGCTTATATCCTTTCTCACGTAGGTAGTACTCGAACAGATTCTTCGGCTCCATTAGTCTTGTACCAAATTTACCTGTTTCTTCATGAACTTGTTTTGCTAACTCCTTGTATTGCTCCCACGTCCAGTCTTCACTAGGTGCCTCTACTCCAACTTCCTCTAACATATCCTTGTTGTAAAAAGCCGTTAAAGCGTTAGTCCCAGTAGGAATCCCTAGCAACTTTCCATTCTTCTTCCCAGATTCCATAATAGTGTCACTTACCCCTTCTACATCGATAGCACCACTATCAACAAACTCTGTTAAATCAGCTAGCAGATCCTTATCTGCATATTGATTTAAATACTCTCCAAAGTTTTGTTGCATGATATCCGGTAAGTTGTTACCTGCTGCAGAGGCAGCCATCTTTTCAAAATAACCATCAAATCCCGTGAACTCAGCCTGAATATTAATATTCGGATATTCGTCTTCGAACTTCTTAATGATCTCTTGTGTCTGGTCATGTCTGCTTTGTGAACCCCACCAGGACATGCGAAGTGTAACCTGGTCTCCATTCTCTTCCTGTTCGTTCTGTTCACCTGCTGCCTCCTCACCTCCACTAGAACAGGCTGTTAAAACCAACCCAAAAATGAGTGTAACAATAAACAACAACCACTTTTTCACTTTCAATAACCCCCTTAATTTGTAAGCGTTTTCTCAACTGGTATCATCATATAACAACGTTTGTTTTTTCTAAATAAAAAAATCAGACATCCATGTATAAAAATCAGATAAAAATTCCTTCACACATGGATGGTCGACAAAGGAACCTATCATCCCTTCTCATTCGGCAAAAAATTCGATACGAATAATCAGGAAAAAATTCGAATACGAAAAATAACCTATGGCACCATTCATCCATAAGTTATTATCTCTCCATTTTATAATTCGTTGGTGTAACACCTGTGTATTTCCGAAAAACCTGACCAAAATAACGAGGATTATTTCCAAAGCCAACCTTCTCTGCTATTTCAAATACTTTGACTTCTTCCATTTGCTGAATCAATTCAATGGCCCTTTCAACTCTTTGATTAGTCAAAAAAGAAGAAAACTTCTGGCCGGTTTCCTTTTTAAATAGCTTCCCAAGATAGTCTGGATTCATATATAGTACTTCATTGGCAATCTTATTTAAAGACAAGTCGGTATTTGCCAAGTTTTGAACCACATAATCTTTAACTCTAGCAATTAAATGGGATTGCGTTTTCTTTGTCTGTTCAAAAACCGTTTCCGTAATCTCCATTGCTACATCCTTAATAAATGCCTTGACCTCATGTAAATGGTTAAAATCATTGATCTGATAAACATGAAGAAAGTAAGAATCAAACTGATTTTTCTCTGCTTGTCTGATGATTGTGACATACAGCTCTAAACAGTGTGATTTAACAACATTCACATCATATTTTTGACTTAAGATACAGGTAAAAAAATGCTCAATATAGTCCTGGACCTTTTGTACATTGCCACTCTTGATGTCAAAGATACAATCTGTATGATCTAACTGAATATCCTCCGTATTCCGGCTTTGCCACTCATTCGGTGTAATAATGCTTCCACTTCCCAAATAAAAGGATTGTGTTAAACAGTCCAATGCTTCGTTATACAAAATTCTTACTTGACTGAATTCTTTTTGACTACTAATCGCAGCAGTAAAGCTTCTTTTATAAAAGGTGTGAAACGCCTCTTTTGTATTTTGAATGAGCGTGTACAAATCCGAATACGGAACGCTCTCCGTCAAAAAAACCACCTTATCTGCAATCGCAGTAGTCAAAGGATTAGAAGTTAACCCACTTGCCTGTTCCATTAGTATTTCCTTTAATGCAAAGACATGTTCATAATCGTGGTCCTCATCAATTTTTAACATAAGTAACCGCGTGAATCGGCAATCTGTTTCCAAATCAAACAACTGTTTGAAAAAGTGCCACTCCTGTGCTCCCAGCTTTCTGGCTGTAACAAACTCTTTTAACACTTGCTCCCTTGCTTTTGGTAATAGGCTTTCTAGTTTGGTTCGTATATTGCGCACAAAATGTTCTCGACTCTTTCGATCATCTAGTTCTTGTACCACTTGACGAAGTGCCTCTTCAATTTTTTGTTCATTACTTGGCTTTAATAAATAATGGTTGACATGATAGCGCATCGCTTTTTTGGCAAACTCAAATTCATCGTATCCAGACAATATAATAAATCGGATATTCGGGAATACTTGATGGACCTTTTCAATTAATTCGACACCATCCATTCCGGGCATTTTTATATCAGTAATCACAATGTCAGGGGGATCGCTCACAATTTTATGGTAGGCCATTTGCCCATTAAAGGCTTTTTCCTTTAATTCGGTGCCACACCCCTTCCAGTCCACCAAAGCGGCTATTCCCTCTAAAATATTCATTTCGTCATCCGCCAAAAGAACCTTGTACATAGAAATTCACCTCTTAACGAAAGGTAATTTTATCTTAATTTTCGTCCCTATCCCAACTTCACTTTCTATATCGATACCGTATTCCGGTCCAAACATTAGCTTAATGCGTTCATTAATATTATAGATTCCAATTCCAGTACCTTTGGATTTAACCATTCCATTGTATATGGAATGGATCGTCTGCTCATCCATACCTGGTCCATTATCTTCTACCGTTATCTCAAGGTCTTCTTGGTAGCTTGTAATGTGAACATGCACATAACAATTTGCGACCAATTGTTCTAAACAGTGTTGAATCGCATTTTCAACGAGTGGTTGAATCGTTAACTTCGGGATCTGACTTCTATCATAATCAACGGTACTTTCAAGAGAAAAGTCCAGCCGGTTTTCATACCTGTACTTTTGGATGATTATATAATTGTTTACGATTTCTAGTTCATCTTTAACTGTAATTAACGGCGATTTCTTACTAATAATGTTCCTCATCATATTGCCTAGCGCTTCCGCCATTTTGGAAATCTTATCCTGGTGGTTCATTTTAGCTAACCAATTCATGGAGTCTAACGTGTTATATAAAAAGTGAGGATTGATTTGTGCCTGTAACGCTTTATATTCGGTTTCCTTAATAACAAGCTGTTTTTGATAATTTTCGCGAATGAGCTCATTGATCTTAGCTAGCATCGTTCTGAAGTCTTGATGTAATTGTCCTACCTCATCATTATAATATCTTTCTATGTGTATTTCCGATTCGTCAAAATTCCCATTTTGCACATGCTTCATTTTACCCATCAATTTTTCTATAGGCTTTGAAATGTTTTGAGCGGCCCTTCTACTTAACAGAAGAGTCACTGATAACATAAACAAAAAACAGACAATCATAATATTGCGAATCATTCTAGACTGTTTTGTAATGTTTTCAAAAGGAAGAATATTATAATAGACAAAAGATGAATAGCGTGAAGGGATATAGGAAACGAAGTAATCCTTGCCATTGATTTTTGTAATGGTGTAACCGTTTTCATAATTAGCTAATGATAAGTCTTTCATATCCCACATTTGCTCCCCTGTTTGATAAAAAATCTGATTTCGATTCGCAATAACAAAATTTTTATAAGAGGAGAAATTTAAAATCTCATCGATAAACCTTTCCATATGAATCCCAATGGTTAAGACGCCTAAATGTTCTAAGCTTAAGTTTTCCTTTCTTCTAATGAGTCTTGCAGATGAAATTCCATTTTGCTCTTTTATCTTAGACCAAATGTTAGCCCCTTGGGCATCTAACACTTCTAAATAAATACCTTCTATTCGACTCCTCATGTCTGTGTTATAACCTGATAAGAAGGAATTGTTCATGGCGTCAACTATTTGGATCGAGGAAATATAATGCTCCGTGTTAGAGAAGGTTAGCAGACGGTCCGCAAGCTTCATTTTCGACTGGTAGACGGAGTAATTATAGGTATTCTCTTTGATTGTTACTAAATAATCTTGAATAAGTTCATCTGTACTAATTTGAAAAGATAGTTTTTCCATCTTGCGCAATTCCTTATCTATAATAGTTGAGGAAACCTTTAGCATTTCGGCGGATTCTTGGAAGATTCTTTTTTCATATACAGAGGTAAAATAGTGGTAAGTTACAATCCCAATTAAACAAAAGATTAATAATAGTACAAGGGAAACGGAGAATATTTTGTCCTTAATTTTTAGATTTCGGTAGAAAGACAACCTGATAGGCATAAGGGAACCCCTTTCCTTCTTGCTTCGAAAAATTGTAATATGGGCTTTAACGAAGATAACACGCAGCAACTAGCGAGACTTCCGTCACCTCTGTACGATAACTGTTCGACGTTACCCGAATTTCCTTAACCTCTTATGAATAAGGAAGCCTACTAAACCCGGGCACCACGAGCTTTTGTTCAGGAAACTATTTACCATATTCGCCAAAACATTGACATTTCCTTTATCAAATATTAATTTGCCACCTGAGGATGGTTCTGCCCGCGTATATGCACATTGTATTAAGGGGCCAACCACAGCCATTTAATTTCTTTCTTTCTCCACGAACAGAGGTCTCTTCCTACTGATCTGTTTTTGCTTTCTTACAATAATGATTACGATAACTAGGCCAACCAATTCCCCTAATGAAGCTGCAATGGATCCATTCACTCCATTCCATTCTGGAAAGATAGACACACTAATCGATAATAGGATTATAACGGTCACCAAGTTAAATAATTGACTTACTAGCATCTTCCTTGTCTTTCTTTGTAGCATGAGAAACCCGTTTAAGTAATCTACCCATGGGAACACAAGAGTTTTGACAATAAAAAATTTAAGAACAGTTAATGTCGTAAGCGCCAGTTGCTCATCCGCACCCATTGCATACGTCATAAACCAGTGTCCCATCGATGTATAACAAAGAATGCCGAGACATAGCGAAGGAAGGATGCTGATGATGACCATAAATCGGAGAACCTTCTCTTTATTTGCTTGATAAAATTGCAGTACAAGCTGGTGGGTGTACATAAAAAAGCTAAGCACCATTTGCGTAATACTGTGCGCTAACGCAAAAGATGCAATCCCCAGCTCCATTTCGTTTGTATTTGCTAAGAACATATAGACAACGGGTATTAGAATGGTTTGAAGCATGAAGTAAAATACTAACGGTGTATAGAAGCTCATAATTTCTGATTTTTTCAATTCAGGCTGGTTTTCCTCTTTCTTTGCAGGTAAGAGACGTCCACCTTTCCAAACACTAATGAAACACTCGACTACCATACCGGCTAGAAAAATAACGGAACCTACTAAACTTGTAATATAATCAAACGCCACAAACAAATAGGCCGTTAAAAACATAACAGCTAGCCGAACAATTACCATAATCGTGAGCCAATTCGTTTGGAGTTGGTTAATAATTACTCCTTGATAGATTCCCCTTATACCGGAAAACAAAATCACGATGGTAATAATTTTAAATGCGTTAGAAATGGTCTCGACCATATTTTCATCTGCGTTAAATAGATGAATATAAATCCAATCCCCAAATGCCGTGAATGAGATAACAAATCCAAGCGCCATAATAGACAACAACACATAAGCAAGTACCGATATTAATAGTCTAAAAGATTTCCGATCATGTACAAGTGCAGAACTCGTTTGTCGGAATACGATCACAGGTCGCTCAATAATCCCGAATAAAGAAAATGCGACTGCATAGCAAGCAATAATAAAGGCAGCTTCATCACCACGGCTTAATGTACCATTTATGATGACATGTGTAATAGAGGTTAGACTTGCGGATATTCCTAACGGGATAAAAAATGCCCCTAGCTGTTTATATGAAATAGATTCACTTCCATCCGTCTGCACCCGTATCCCTTCTCTCGTTCGATATTTATCCTTTCCAAGACCTAACTAAAATATCTGGCCTCTTCATCGTGCGGTTTCCAATCTGTACTTCCACAGTTGGATATTGACCGGTCGAACTGATGATTTCCGCCCCATCGGGACGAGCCAATATCGTATCCTCGGACTTAACCCCAGCGATACTAGGATTCCACGCATAAATTTGACCTTGTTCCACAACATGTGAAAGGTCATCTTTCAATAAAAGCTGCTCCCGTGTTGCGTAGCCCGTTAATCCCCCTTGGTGATGGTGCTTCCATTCATCGGGATACCCTACGTTTTCATAGGCATCCATCATCACGTTAAATAATTCGTGATAGCTTTTGCCTGGGTACGTATGATGGATAAGTGTAGCATCAACTGTAACAACTGCTTTGTGACGATCTTGAAGTTCTTGTGAAACCGGCCCGAAATGCATCAACCGAGATACCGACACAATTCTACCGTTCCGTCTCCCACAAAGGCCGACCAACACATAGTTATCTATCCGTTTGGATGTAGGGAGAGGGTGCCTCCATTTTAAGGCCCGTTCATCTACCGCAACCAAATTCACTATAGATTCCACTTCCCTTTCTAAACAGTTGGAAGCAAGCTTTGCAGAGATATCATACTCTGAATCACCTTTTTTAATCTCAAACATCGTCTGTTCAATGGCAGAAGCTGTATCTTGTGCCAATTTTTCTAAAGATAGCTTGTCATTGGCGGAATGAATCGTTCGTAGCTGTTTGAGTTCCTCTTCCAACTCAGCCTCATCCTTCACTAGGAATCCAGAGGTACATTTTCTAATCAATTCTTCTTTTTTTAATGGATCAAACCACGGAAACGTCTCTACTCGGTCCACCTGAATCTGAATTTCTTCCTCTAATAGACGATTTTTTTCAATATTACTCGTTACCACAACTGTTTCGTTCACCGTCACGATAACCGACATAACCGAGCTTTCCATCGCTATATTGATATGACTTCTCCCACCAATAAGCCAGGAAATATTAGCTTGCTTGTGGAAAATCACACCATCTACCTTTCTTTTATGAAGCAGGTCTCGAATGCTAGTTATTATGCGATTAGATTTAACCAATGCCTATACCACCTCTTTTGAATGGGATCTATAAAGTTCGTAATCTATAAAAAGCGGAAAAGTTCAGAATGAATTTTTCCAGGCTTTTTAACAGTCTCTATAAGTTGCAGAAACAACTACCCTAAAAGGGTAGTTGAATCACAAAACTATTTATCATGTAGCCATTTATGGTCTGGGTCCTCATATGGATATAGTTTTCTACCCGTTTCACCAGCCATAAACCAGAGGTAGTACACTTCATATCCACCCGCGCTTCCAACAGGATGATACCCAATATCTATCGCAAAGCTATCGCCATGTCGGATCGGATAAGCAACATCTATGTTTCCATCTTTTGTGTAATGATGCTGTACACCAAACCCTTGTTGCGGATTCACCTGATAATGATAGATTTCTTCTAAATTAGGTTCCTCTGGATAAAATTCTCCATCATGCTTATGAGGTGGATATCCTGACCATTGACCAGGTTTATTAATTGTTTCTCCTAATACAATTCGATGTACTTTTCCATCCGCGTTATCTGTGACAACATCATATACAGTGCGATTCCATTGTTTTTCACCACGTTTGTGGACAACTACATCCTCTGGCATAACAACAAAAGGCTCATGTTTTTCCACTGCTTTTGCTTTACATACAGCGATCACAACCTTTGTATCTGCCTTTACCGTGTAGTTAGATTGACATGGAACATAAACAGCCGTTGCCTTATCCTCAAAAACCGTTTCCCTTCCACCAAGATTTTCCCAGTTCTTATTCCCTGTCGCGATAGATGCCTTCCCTGTTAAGATCACCAGAACATGCTCGTAATCGTTAGTATCTGAATAATACGTCTCTCCTATATCAAGGGAAAGCTTCGCAAATGCAAGATACTCTAACTTTTCGTAAGCATCATCAAAAATTTCTTGATAACCATTTCCCTTTTTCGCCTTTACATATCTCTCCATCACTTCTCCACTCTCCTTTAAAATAACAACGTTGTTATTTTTCTGTATAAAAAGTTATACTACCTACCCATCCAACCACCATCCACTATTAAAGTATGACCATTTACGTAGTCTGATGCCGGAGAGGCAAGAAAAGCAGCAGCACCAATTAAGTCAGCCGGTTTTCCCCATCTACCGGTTGGAATTCTAGCTAAGATGGATTCATTCCTCACTTTGTCACTTCGTATTGCCTCCGTATTATTCGTTTCAATATACCCAGGTGCAATCGCGTTTACTTGGATTCCTTTTCCTGCCCATTCATTTGCTAGTGATTTTGTCAGTCCAGAGACCGCATGCTTACTCGCCGCATATGCAGGTACAAAAACACCGCCTTGAAAGGATAATAAGGAGGCAATGTTGATCACTTTTCCTGTTCCCCTTTGAATCATTTGCTTTCCAATTTCTTGTGATAAAATAAATACGGCATTTAAGTTCACATCTATCACCCTCATCCACGCCTCCTCATCGAACTCAGCAGCTGGTTGACGATGAATGACTCCGGCATTATTAATAAGAATATCAATATCGTAGTTTTCTAGAATTGGCCTAATGTGAGAACGTATGGCTGCAGTATCGCTTAAATCGACAATGACAGAATCATAATCTCCTCCAACTTCTTCAATCTTTTTTTTCGTTTCTGATAAATTATTCTGGTGACCTAATAATAGAACCTTCGCACCAAGTGAAGCCAGCCCTACGGAAATTGCTTGACCAATTCCTGTCCTTGCACCAGTAACTAATGCGGTCTTCCCCTCTAGGGAAAAATAGTTCAAATCAAACAATACCTTCAACTCCTTCCTCCTTTTTGTATGCGTTTACTTTATTTCGTTTTGCTACTCCTTTCCTTCCTTTTTTTCATTATACAAGAAATAACAACGTTGTCAAAATGGACTTATGCTTCTTTTTTATTTAGGTATCCGGATTATCGTGTAGAAAATTGTTTTGATGTGTCTGCTCACGGAGCATTCCTTTGTGCACTTATACTTAGAACCCTAAAAATTTTACTACATCGACTTTCTCCTTGAGAAAGATTCTTATCTTTCAAAAAAAGACAAGAATGCCACCATGACACCCTTGTCTCTTATCCATATAATCTTAATAAACTCCGAAAGCTAGAAGCTATTAATTTTCGCCTCTTCCCCTATTAATACCTTAGCACACCACTTTGTCCTTTATTTTAATCGTTAACTTACGTCTTACAATTTCGTCCTCAAGCAAACGAATGAAGTCATCCTCCAGATCTAATTCCAATGCACTATAGTAAGAATTGATTAATTGTTTGTCTGAAATGTTTAACACTTTCTTTTACCCCTTTTCCACTGATCTAGACCAAATTTGAAACAGTGTCTTCATGGTGTAAAGGTCTATCCTATGTTTGATTTAATAGCACCTGCTTTACTTTTCCAATAAAATAGCTTCTAATAGGCAAGTTGGATAGAACTCTTGACTCTTCCTTTATCTATACCTTTACCTTGAAGAGGCTGTTTCAACTATGTAAAAATGTCTTGAATGTGATCAGAGGTCATACCTTGTTAGCAAACATTTAACCACTTCGTAAGCCAAAACACTTTTATTTTCTTGTGTTGTCATCCAATCCCTATTTAGAACAAAAAAAGGATAGAAATCCATTCACTCTATCCTTTTGTTTATATACCGAATTCTGGAATGTTCCTCAGACATTATATAAGAAAAACCAGTATAGGACAAGAATAATGGGCAGATTTATACACGTAAAGATTGTCTATTTTTAGGAGATTACAGGGGCAATGATTAAAAAAGTATCGAAGTTTGTCTAACGATAAGAAATCATTACACAATCTATCTGTAATTGTCTAACGATTTTTCTATTTCTAACTTTAGGAAAAGGGGTGCGGCTTCTAAAAAAGCTCTACCCTTTCAATGTGGCATCCAGATTTTGAAGTTACCGCTCAAAGCGAGTAAAGCAAAAAAGTATAAACAGTTATCATAATAACGTCTATCCCCAGTGCGTACTGGTGTATTCCAAAATAAATCAACGCATTTCTTTGCGTTTTCACCAGAAGTAGCAAGAGAAGCCATGGCATTCGATGCAATTAAACCAACCGGATGAAGGGACTTTTCTTCAAAAGGCTCCCCTTCTACCGTATAGCGTCGATAGTTACTTGGATCTTTGTCAACGAAAAATCCTTGAATTTTTTCGGCTATATCCGTGGGGCACTTCTCATCTTTGAACCACTCATAATCAAGTCCAATATTACAAGCCACTCGGTAGGAGTCACTAAAAAAGTGACCATATCCATTTTCATCATTAGGTGTACCATCATAATAAGCATACTCTGGCGCTAAGCCTGTTTCTGGGTGACAAGCAATTTTCAGGTAGTTTCTACTTGTCTTTGCAGCTTCCTTCCAAAACGGTCTATCCTCAGGGACTGACCAGAGGGCAAAAAGTTCGTAAAAATGTGGCAAGTGGTAGGAAGGATCTGAAAACTCGACTCCCGGTACGAATTTTATAAGTTTGTTGTCTAGATTCCACATCGGACTCCCTTTACCGTTTTCTCCTTTGTGAAGACAGGTATGCAACAACTTTCTGGCTTGTTCTCCATAATTGAACGGCGCTTCTCTATCTCCCCAGCGATGGGATGCAAAGAATAGGGCTAATGCGAAATATTCTTCGCCATCCGGTGCTGGTCCGTACGAGCGTTTGGACCCATCCGTATTACACGACCATGCAAAATAACCAGCATTCACGCCTTCTTCCATATACATGTTCTTTTTTGTCCATTTCCATAGACGATCAAACACATCCTTCTTATCGAGTTGAACAGCCATCATCATCCCATAGGACATACCCTCTGTTCGAACATCTAAGTTACCTGTATCAAGCATATACGCTTCATTCGTTCCTACCTCAAAATAGATTTGTGTTTCGGGGTGTTTATCCGAAAACAAAAGCTCCCATGATTCTTCCAAGCGTTTGTTGATTTCTGTTTCGTCATAACCGTATTCTTTAAGTAGATTTCTGTATTGTTTACTGTGGAAAGCTGATTCTGTTTTCATTATCTTAACCTCCTCCTGATCAGTAGTTTATAAGACTTTAAAATTGGGTTTTACCGGAATAAAATGCACTGGAGTTACAGGGAATAACCGTTCCAATTCTTTAGCAAAATGCTTCATGCCTGGTTCTTCACTTTCCGCATGACCAAGAACGATTACTGCCTTTTCCTGCCCAACAGAAACAGAGTCACGCACAAATTCTGGTGTTTCCCATTCAGGACCTTCCCCATAAATAACTAGATCTAAATTTTCTTCCTCCATAAGTGGAATGACATGATCTCCACCTCCCCTAAACCCAGCGAATATGCCTATTCGAGTCACTCGTGTGGAAATATTCCCGACAACACGAACATAGTTCAATTCTAATTTCCGTTTCACATGCTCAGCTATTTCCTTCACCGTCATTTCCGGTATTTTCATGACGCTTGCTACTGGTAAATTCTTTTCAACAAAGGACTCCCATCCAAGTGATAAGATAAGCCCTTGCGTAATGCCATCTGGTTGATACTTGTGGATATAATCATGACAACGAAAAATAGCTAATCCTGAATCTTCTATCAGTTTGTGTTTCTCATCATATATCGCACCAGATTCACTCTTATCCCCATGACTAAAGAAAATTCCTTCATGGGTAATTAACAGATTGGCCCCAAGTCCGATAGTTTCTTTTATCACATCATAAGTAGGCATAAAGGCTACAGCTATTCCGGAAACCTCCGCGCTAGGTGAACCAAATTTCAATGTATCCACAGTATTCTCTAAGACACCTACTGGTTTTATGAGTTGATCCATAACGTCTCCAATAGTAATTGCCAACCTGCTCATCCCCTCCAATGGACTATCCCCTAATCCTCTGTCGACCCTACTGCTCAAATCGGAACCAATGAAAGTCAAAGTTACTTCCAGGCAAGAACACGAAAGTAACTTTTTGCATACCCGTTACTTTTGCCAAGTCAAATACGCGTTCTTCCGCTTCATCCGAATAGTTAAATTCTACAATTTGCGTATGCTCGCCCTCCTCACTAGTAAATTTCACATGGATTGTGTTTTTATCGATGGGAGACCTGCCTTTTATAACTAATTTGCTAGTATCATCCCTTGTAAAGTCCAAGCCGTTGAACTCTAACGAAACGTTATTCCCAATTCCATCGACACTATTTTCGTTTATCGTAAAGGTGTCGCCATAAATATAGTCACTTTCGGTAGCCATGTTTTGCTCAAACGCACGGCTTTTCTTCTCAAACAAGAATCCTTTTATATGCACCTTTTTATTTACAACAAAACAAATCGATGTAATTCCTTTCAGCCGTTTTGACAAGCGGTAGGTTTCTTCTTGGTACACATTCCACTCGGACGGTTTTTGATAAATAACATCAGCAATTAATTCGCTGCCTTCTTCGTTAGGCATCCCTTCCCATATTTGGATTGGATATTCCTCGCTTGATAAAGCAAAAATGGGGACAGTAATCGTATCCGAACCATAATCACCAAAGTCAATATCATGGAAGCCTACTTGCGTTTCACCATCTCGACTTGTTGCAACACCGCGCTCGTTCCCGTTAGTTATCTCGCCTTTGCAATAATCATAGAGTCCAGCTGAGATAAAACCGTACGGATCTTTGTAAGCTGTTCCTAACCCTTCAGTCCTGAACTCTAATTCTGAAATAATCTTAATCTTATTCGTTCCATTTTTGCTCGTACAACGGACGCGGAAATCTCCGTCTCCTAATGCTGTCACCTTAGCTTCTTGTCCGTTCGCTTCTATCTTTGAGATATTAGATTCAATTCCTCCGTCAAGTACGACGCTCCATTCCACATCCTGATAGGGAGTAGCTTCAGGATGCAACTTAGCATGAACCATTATTTCTTTCCTTTCCGGATTCAACAATTGTCCAGAACTAGTCACAATCTCTACTTTTCGGACTGGAATTTCCTGATCAGTTCCCATGACAATAGGCATATCTTCATTTTTCGAGGCTGCTGAAATCCCCACTGGTGAATCAGCAGGAACTGAATCCAATTCCAACAACTCCCTTTCTAAACCGTTCGAACGAACCTCAATCTTGATCGGACCAGGCTCTAACGCTGCACCAACGATGGCCATTAATTTCCCACTAAATAACCGTCTGCTCTTCCCTTTATATAGATCGTAATCGGTGCTGTCCCCATTATCTAAGCCAAGCAAGCGTCCAGCACCCGTTACCTCCACATGAACACGAATTGTTGCGTTTTCTACTCGATTTCCATTTTCATCTTCTGTCGTAATCTCAATAAAGAGGAGATCCGTTCCATTTGCTTTGATTTGCTCGCGATCGGCACTCAAGCATACCTTCTTCGCATCACCAAATGACTTTCTCACATCGGTAGCAATGACGTTCCCATCCTCATCATAAGCAACTGCTTTTAACTCACCTGGTTGATAAGGAACCTTCCACCATCCGACTAAATCTGTCCCATGTTCATGGTTAATATCTTGATTCCCTATCTTTTCCCCATTTAGCTGTAGCTCTATTTTTGGCGCATTGGAACATACACGAATATCAATGATTTGTCCCACGTTAAAATCCCAATACGGGAAGAGGTGCACCATTGGTTTTTCCTTGTAATCTGTCCAGGCTGCTTGGTATATGTAATAAGAATCCTTCTTAAACGTAGCTGTATCTACTTGTCCCAAATAAGCATTTTTCGTATGATACGGAGTAGGCTCGCCAATATAGTCAAATCCCGTCCATAAGAATTGCCCTAAAGAAAATGGAGTATCTCTTTCTGCAATAATACAAGCCTCAGCTGACTTTGCTCCCCAGCTTGTTGAGCTGTTACCTAGTGCAGAGCATTGTTCATCATCATCAGCTAAAATCGATTTTTCAAACGGAAAATGGTAAATTCCTCGACTTTGCACTACCGAAGCTGTTTCACTCCCATAAATAACCCAGTCAGGATGCTCCTCGTGATGCTTTTGATAATACTTTTCCGCATAATTATAACCAGCGACTTTCACGATGTCGGCACACTTTTGTGCATTTTGCCAAGGCATGAAATTAGAGCCTATCGTAATTCGAGCATTTTCTTTCGGGTCGTATTTTTGAACTTCTTCCATGAGCATTTTGGTTAATTCTTGCCCACGCTTATCCGCATGGGTGTCATAAATTTCGTTTCCGATGCTCCATAAAAGCAGGCTCGGATGATTTCTGTCGCGCATGACCCAGCTTTTCACATCAATAAGAGCCCATTCTTTAAAGAACCGAGCGTAATCATAGGGTGTTTTCGACCTTTCCCACATATCAAAAGCCTCGGTAACAACTAGAAACCCCATCTCATCCGCTAAGTGCATCCATTCTTTTGCCGGCATGTTATGGGCTGTTCGGATCGCATTCACGCCCATGTCTTTTAAAATCTCAAACCTTCTTTTTAATGCATTTTCGTTAAACGCTGCTCCTAATGCTCCTAAATCATGGTGTTCACAAACGCCATTTAATTTCATTTTTTCTCCGTTTAAGTGTAAGCCTTCATTCGGATCAAGCCGAATCGTCCGAAATCCAATACGCTGGGACACCGATTCTATTAACCTTTGGTCGTGACCAATTTGCAATTCCGTTTTCAATTCATAAAGGTTTGGTTCTTCCACACTCCATAATAAAGGGTTATCAACAAGGAGCACCTGCGAATTACCTACTACACCGTTGTCCTTATCAGGTTGTAACGGTTCAGAAGTAGTTGCTATCTCTTGCCCTTTATACAAAATGGTATGGATTAACAGAGCATTCGTGTCGATGTTCAGCTCTGTGTCAACTTCCACCTGCCACCGCTTGTCATTCTCTTTTATACAAACATAGATTCCATCCGTTACAATATGGTTTTGACTTCGCGTTTTAAGCCAGACATTACGGTAGATTCCTGCCCCTGAATACCACCTGCTGTTTGGAGCCTGATGAATCACTTTAACAAGGATTTCATTTTCACCCTCTACTACTGCTTCGGTAATGTCATGTTCAAATGAGGAATAACCGTTTTTCCATTCCCCCATATATTGCTGATTCACGTACAAGGAAGAATCCATATAAACCCCATCAAAACAGAGTAGAATTTGATCGTCTGCTTCCTTTAGGGAGAATGTTTTGCGATACCAACCAATACTATTTTCATAAAGATTCAGCGTATTATAAATCAACCAATCATGAGGTAGATCGACCTGTTCAAAGATGAGACCCTTCGTATTTGCCGCTTCTAAAACACTCTTTACGAATTCCCATCCATCGTTAAAAAGTACCTTCTTATTCATGTTTGGCAACTCACTTTCCTTATTTTTTCTGGCTATCACAAGGAATGGGTAGTTTTACTTCCTATTCTCTTTTTAAGCCATTACTTAGGAGTAAACTACCCATATCCATTCATATATTTACTTACAAATCTATCTCCATATAGTTCACAATGTTATGAAACGAAATGTCCTGGACCATTCGTCCAAGCCTTTCTATGTTAGCTGGGTATTCTCCGTTTTCCACCCATTTTCCAATGATGTTACAAAGTATTCTTCTAAAATATTCATGTCTCGTATAAGAAAGCAGGCTACGAGAATCGGTTAACATGCCTACAAACCTAGACAATACGCCAACGTTTGCAAGTGTTTTAATTTGGTCCTCCATCCCATCCCGATGGTCGTTAAACCACCAAGCTGTACCAAACTGCATCTTCCCCGGCACGTCCCCATTTTGAAAGTTACCAGCAAGGGTTGCGAGCATGTAGTTATCACGCGGATTTAGATTATAGAGCACCGTTTTGGGAAGATGATTGGATGTATCTAGTTCATTAAGTAGCTTAGAAAGATCTTCTGCATAGGTAAAGTCTGCCATAGAATCATAGCCAGTATTTGGTCCAATCGATTCTACCATTCTCGTATTTGTCCCTCGTAATCCACCAATATGGAATTGCATCGCCCAGCCCTTTTCGGCATAGAGCTTACCAAGGTGAAGGAGTACAGCTGTCTTAAATGCAGCCACCTCTTCATTTGTCATTACGTCTTGATGAATCGCTTTCTTGAAAATACCATCACATGTTTCATGATTCGCAAGCTGGAAAAAGGAAGCATCAAGCCCGTGGTCAGAAAGCCGACAGCCAACCTCATGAAAGTATTCGACACGATCGGACAGCGCTTCCAAAAAGTCTGAAAAGGTTTCAATAGATATACCACTTGCCTTCTCTAATTTCTGAACCCATTCAGGAAAATCACCTACATAAACGTTTAGGGCACCATCCGGGCGAAAAGTTGGCAAAACCTTCACATCAAAGGTATCATCTTCCTTTAATTGCTTATGATATTCTAATGAATCTACAGGGTCATCGGTGGTGCATAATGCTCGGACATCAAATTGTTTCAGTATCCCTCGTGCAGAAAAATTTGCTTGGCTGATTCGCTTCATGCTCTTTTCCCAGATTTGCTCGGCTGTTTCTGGTGCCAATTCTTCTTCAATTCCGAAACAGCGTTTTAGCTCTAAGTGTGTCCAATGATAAAGGGGATTACCGATTAGCTCCGGTACCGTTTCCGCCCACTTTAAAAATTTCTCTTTTTCACTTTTGGTACCAGTCACATATTCCTCCGCCACACCATTCGCTCTTAACACACGCCACTTATAATGATCCTCTCCTAGCCAGGCATCCGCAATAGAAGAAAACCGTCTGTCCTCTGCAATTTCTTTAGCAGTTAAATGACAATGATAATCAAAGATTGGCATACCCTTGGCATAATTGTGATAGATTCTTTTTGACGTTTCCGTTTCTAATAAAAAATCTTCATTTAAAAATGACTTCATTTTACACCTCTATTCCTGGCCATCGTTTCGTATTGGAAAAATTTCAGGTGGGACTAGTACTGCGTCATTTAATAGGACGTAATTAAAGAATCATCCAACCCTATATACGTGTCCGTCTCGTCACCAACCGGAATTACCTCAATTAAGGACACTTCGTTTTTGGTTAATGTTACGGTAAGCACAATTTTCCCGTCTTCGCTTTTCCTATTGTCCGTTCTTACCAGTGGTTGTGCTACACGTTTGAGCGTTTCTACCATGTCTTGACTTGGAAACCTTGGACGCCCCATGTCCTTCCATGCTTGCCAAGGATTTGCATGCTGTTCATCAACCGTATGGCGCTTGATAAATAGATTACCAGCCTCAACTGGAATTTCAAACGTCACTTCTTTCTCATGACCCTCTCCTTTGTCCATTACTAGATTCCAAACAACAAGGGCGATTGAACCATCCTGTCTTTTGGTAACAATGGTATTTTCATCCCGATACAATTGGTCCTTACCTAGTTTGCTAAAGAATGAGAAAAGATGAAAAGTTGGCTTAGGCACTTCATTTATTCCAAGTAATCCAAAGCCGCCGTGAAACTGGGATCGTGGTACATCACGCTCTTCAAATACATCACTAAACGTCCAGTAAGAGAACGAGTCAACAAAATCTCCGCCCTCACTTAAAATCCGTGCCAAATAAGCCGCATTAAGAACGGTGTCATGAACTGGATTAATCGGACTATAAGATGTGTTATATTCCGTTATATGAAACGGCAAATTCGGAAAGGCAGAATCCTTGATTAGACCACGAACCGTTTCAAATTCCTCGAGCATTTTGATGTTTTCCGCAAGTTCCTGATAATAGTAATCTGGAGTTACCTTGTTCGGTTGATGGGACGTGTAGGCATGACGAGAAACAAAGTCAATTGGTACATTCTCTTCCTTACAGAATTCTAAAAATTCCACGATCCATTCGTCAGATCCACCACAAATGGCTGGTCCACCAACTTGGATATTTGGATGTACTTCCTTGATTGCCACTGCAGTCCTTTTATATAGCTTAAAATATTCTGCTTTATCAGCATCCTTCCAAAAGTTTACTAAATTAGGCTCATTCCAAATTTCAAATGGCCATTTCACTACTTCCTCTGCTCCATATCTGTGAATAAAATGCTGCGTAACCGCTTGAATTAATTCTGTCCATTTGACGTAATCCTTTGGAGGCGTAACATTTCCTTCCCAAGTGAAAATCGTTTGGTTCCCTGAGGCGAGTAGCTTTGGCATAAACCCAATTTCGATAAAAGGACGGATTCCAATTTCTAAAAAGGAGTCAAAAATTCGGTCGATATAAGTGAAATTATAGAACGGTTTTACTTCACCATCCACCTCCATTTCGCGGTATATTCCAATATCATCATGCAAAAGCCCGTGACCGCGAATATATGTAAAGCCTATTACCTTTTGAACTAGTTTCAAGTGGTCTAGGTAATCTTGTTGTAGGGCAAGCCCCAGCCGACCTGTACCAATACAATATTTCCAATTATCGTTAAATTCTTGTTGAATGTTATTTCCAACCATTATTTTACTCATCCATCTCATCACCTTAACTGTATGATTTAATTCACATCTTGATTTTCAACAGTCGTTTCCTCTTTTTTAATAAAATGTTCTTTAATATCATCCATAATTGCGTGATTATTTAATGCAAGTGCGTATGCTACGAGACCCGCTATAAATAATAGAAGGAAATCGGAAACAATAAACATCAAAAACAAGGTTATAAGTACAATTCCAATGTTACCGACTGTATGTTTCATTCTTGTAAAGCTGTAATACATGGAGAGACGATAAATATCCCTTACCCGAAAGCTGAAGTTAGAACTAATGGAGAAAACATAGATTGATAGTGTCCCCAATAACACGAATAAAACAATCAATATTCCTGAAATCACTTGATTTCGTGTTGTTGGATCAGCACTTAGATATTGAATATCCATCATAATAATAGACAAAATGACCAACATCGGTACCCAAACTTTTAGGCTGTCTAGGAAATTTATTTTATACCCATAAAAGAAATCTTTAGTCGGGGAAATTTCTTTTTCACGTATTAACTTTGATAATGTGTAAAATAAAGCAGCAATGGCTGGCCCAGTTGGTATTAGCGTTAGACAGTAAACAATAATATTGGAATAACTAGGAATTAATGTGAGGAAGAAAAATAAAAATAGGAGGTTACAGACTACAAAGTACACGTTCACTAGCGCCAACCAATAAATATAATTCGTTAGGACAGATAACGTCCCCTGTCCAAATTCTTTTCCATTATCCATGACAATCCCATCCTTTATTTTGTCATCTATGAAGGTATAACCTTTATTGTGATTTTATCATGAACAAAAAAGACAAACACATTTACACTAGCGAAGATCCCAACTATAATTTGATTTTAATAGATATAGCGTAAAACTTTTTTCCGTAATACAAAAAGGCAAGCCTGCCTGTAAAAGCTTACAGGCAGATTACCTTATAAATACCTAAAGTTCATCATTTGTTAGATTGATATACTTCATTTGCTTGCTCCACATATCTTTGGAGACCTTTTGCTTCTAATTCTTTGATGTAAGCATCCCATTCCGATAAGTCACGTTGTCCTAGGATAAACTGAAGCGTGCTTTGTTTTACGTGATCCAGAAGTGGTGTGCTTAATAACGTAGCTTGCTCTAATTCCATTTCATTATATTTAATTGGTGGATCTGGAAGTAATGTTTCTTTTGTTTCATGCATCCCATTTTGGAACGCAATTTCTTCTTCACTAAACATAGAGTGTAGCAATTCTGTTGAACCACCGTAAGAGAATACCCCACCAGAGAAACCGAAATCAACGTTTAATTGTTTAGGTGCACCTGGGTTAAGGCCAACATAGTCAACATCTTCAGCAATTTGTCTCTTGCCGTTATCATCCACTGTGTACGTTGTACCTTCTACACCCCACTTCGTGAATTCCTTCCCTTCTGGGCTGTAATATAACCAGTCAATAAATTGCATCATAGCATCGAAGTTTGGATCGTCCTTTGCTTTAGATGAAATCATAATCCCGTTTTCGAGCTTAGAACCACCCATTACATGGCCAGCAGGACCACCAGGTACTAGAATTTTACTAATTTCGAAGTTTCCTTCGCCGAGTGCTTTGTTAAGCTTGCTGCGGTAATCTATAACAGATTGAGAGTTTGCATTTATAACGAACGATTCTTCATTTACTAACTTCTGAATAGCTTGATCATCCTCTTGCGTTGCACTTTCAGGGTCTAGTAAACCTTTTTCAACTAATCCGTGGAAGTAAGTCACCATTTTCTTATGTCCTTCAGATGCTGGACCAAAGTAGAACTCTTCCTCATCATGGTCAAACATTAAGCCATTACCAAGTCCCCATCCAGCTCTTGTTCCGAATGTAGTTGCAGCAACATTCAGTGTACTTTCAAATTTAAAACGATCAGAGAAAGGGGTGGAATTTGGATAGGCTTCCTTCATTGCCATTAATACTTCTTCTAATTCTTCCCACGTTTTGGGTTCTTCAAGTCCTAATTCCTCTAAAATATCTTTTCGCATTGCTAATGTATAGTCAGGCCATACTTTTTCATGCATGCCTGGTAATAAATAAAACTTTCCATCTTCCTGTCTCAATGTATCTAAATACGGTTCCATGTCATACTTTTCAACAGCGTTTTGGAAGTGTGGCATTAAATGTAAGTAATCACTAACCGGAAGTATAGCACCCGAAGCAACGAATGGTGTTTCTTGCCCAGGGTAGGTTTTAGGAATGATTAATGGAGCTTCCCCACCACTGATTAACAAACTACGCTTTTGTTCGTAGTCACTCATCGGTACAATCGTCATATCTAAGGATACGTTCGTTCTTTTCTTCATTTCTTCGAATAATAACCAATCCTCTTGGTATGGATAATTTGGATGGTCACTATAAAGCATGGAGAATGTAACTGGCTCTGTTGCCTTAAATTGGTCACCCACACCATAATCCTTCATGGCTACACCAGATACTTCACCATCCTTTTCTGAAGAACCTTCTTCAGATCCCGCTTCTTCTGCACTTTTGCAAGCTGCCAATACACCAATAACTAAAACCATGGACATTAACAACAATAATTTGTTAAAAGATTTACTCAATTACTCCTCCCCCTTTTTTATATCAGTTCGTTTCAAAGCGACCCAGCATTCCAGTGTCAACTTGCAGAGTGAACCACCCCCTCAGTCCTATTAAACGCTTTCATTTATTTCCAGACGCTTCCGACTTATTCCCAACCATTGGGAAGAGTCGAAATGTCCTTGGTACCTACCATCCTGTTAACCTTTTACTGAACCAAGCATAACCCCTGATACGAAGTACTTCTGGATGTAAGGATATACACAAACGATTGGCAAAACCGTTAGTACCATGGTTACCGATTTAATATTTGCAGCAATCTGCGTTAAGTTATCCGCACTTGTCGCCCCAGAAGATAGGGAGCCTTCCGCACCTTTGATCAAGTTTCGAAGGTAAATCGAAACCGGAAACAACTCTTTTTCGCTAAAATATAGAAATGCCGGAAACCATGAATTCCAGTGTGTTACTGCGTAAAACAACAACATCGTAGCAAGTATTGGCTTAGATAACGGAAGTACTATCTTCCAAAGTATTCCATACGTGTTAGAACCATCCATTATCGCAGCTTCTTCTAGCTCATCCGGTATATTCTCAAAGAATGTTTTCATGATCAGTAGATTAAAAACACTAATGGCCGTTGGAATGACAATTGCCCAGATGGTATTCCCAAACCCCAGGGAGTTAACTAACACGTAGTTCGGAATGATTCCACCGTTGAAAAACATCGTAAACACGACGAACATCAACCAAAAATTTCGACCTTTTAACCGTTTCTTTGCCAGTGGATAAGCCATCATCGTTGATAAGACAAGCGAGATAGCAGTACCAACGACCGTATATACCACGGTGTTTTTGTAGTTTAACCAAAACATACTGTCAGACATAATAACCTTATACGTTTCCACATTGAAGCCTTTCGGGATGAGACTCACATTTCCAGCAGTTATGTGTTGCTCGGAACTGAAGGATTGAGCAACAATGTTTAAAAACGGGAATAATGTGACGTAGACGATGGCCAGTAAGATAATTACGTTAATCACTTTAAAAACTTTATACCGAAATGATTCCTTCATGCTGCTACCTCCTTACCACAAACTATTGTCTGTAATTTTTCTAGACATGAAGTTGGCTCCAAATACTAAGATTAAGCCGATGATTGATTCAAATAATCCAATTGCCGTTCCGTAACTGAAACTTGCGGATTGAATACCGATGCGGTAAACGTATGTCGAAATAACGTCAGCTGTTTCGTAGGTCAATGGATTGTATAACAATAACACCTTTTCAAATCCTACTTGCAAGAAGTTACCGATATTAAGAATAAACAAAACAACGATTGTCGGAAGAATGCCAGGTATCGTAATGTGCAGTGTTTGTTTCCACCTGTTTGCACCATCAATTTTAGCAGCTTCGTATAATTCATCATTAATTCCCGTTAAGGCTGCAAGATAAAGGATGGCACCCCATCCTGTTGTCTGCCATAGTTCAGATGAAAGAAAGATTGTTCGGAACCATTCCGGCATCTGAATAAACGGGTAACGATTGCCTGTAAAAAATTCAACAATATTATTGATGGGACCGTTTACGGCAACTAACTCCAACACGATACCCGCAACAACTACCATCGAGAAGAAGTGTGGCAAATAGGATACGGTTTGAACAAACCTCTTAAAGCCTCTGTTTTTGACTTCATTTAACAGTAATGCAAAGATGATTGGTGCAGGAAAAGTTACAACTAACAACAGAACGGCTAGCATCAGCGTATTTTTTAACACAAGGAAAAACGATGGATCTTGTAATAACATTTTGAAATAATAGAGCCCAACCCATTCCTCCCCGATAATACTTCCGCCTGGAACGAATCTTCTAAAGGCAATGATGTTGCCGAACATTGGTCCATATTTGAAGATTAGAAAGTAAATGATCGGAAGTACTAACAGTGAATATAATTGCCAGTCCTTCTTTATTACTTTCTTGGCCCTTTGCCATTTGGTGCTAGGTCTAGTGACTTGAGTTTTAGCACTGTTAACCAGTTGTTGTTCCACACTGTCTTCCCCCTTTAATCATCAAGTGAAGGTAACTTTCATGATGATGATTTTATTCTGCTCGTCCTGGCGCTTCATTCATCTTGAACTTACTAGACTTCTTTATTACCTATCATGTATAACGCGACATGTATGCTTTGTCATTTTTTAGTAACCGCTTACAATCCCTTCAAAAGAATAGGTGCATTTGCCTTCGCGGACCGTACACCTATCCATATTATTCTGTTTACTAGTAATCTAATCTAACTAGTATGTTAGTATAGTAATATGATAACCATGGTGGGATAAAATGTCAACGGTATTTACCAATTTATTCGAATATTTCCTTTACTTCCAATAAAAGACTTAAATCGACATCCTCCGAGTTTGTATGTTGTATCCATTAGCTAGAAGTTAAACTCCTGAATAGGCCATAAATCCGCCATCCACTGGAACACAAACACCTGTTACAAAGCCACTAGCATCCTCATCGACTAACCATAACAACGTTCCTAACAAATCTCCCGGACTACCTAACCTTCTCATCGGTGTTTGGGAAAGAATCTTTTCCATTCTAGGAGTAGGTGACCCGTCTTCTTTCGTTAGTAATGATCGATTTTGATCTGTTAAGAAGAAGCCTGGGGAAATCGCATTAACCCTTATCCCAGCTTCAGCCATGTGAACAGCCAACCACTGTGTAAAGTTATTAATAGCTGCTTTGGCCGCACTATAAGCAGGCACCTTCGTCATTGGGCTCACTGCACTCATCGACGAAATATTAATAATAGAACTCCTAGAATCTACCATTCTTTTAGCAAAAACCTGCGTCGGAATTAAGGTACCAATAAAATTCAGGTTAAAGACAGATTCAAACCCTTCTGTTGTTAAGTCAAAAAAGGAGGTTACATTCTGGTCATCCAAATCTACTAAATCAAAAATTTCATTTGTTGTACTACCCTTTGGGTGATTGCCACCCGCACCATTAATTAATACATCCACACGTCCATAGGCTTCCTGCACTTGGCTTTCTGCTTCGATCACACTATTTCTGTCTAGTACGTCACACTGGATTGGTAAGGCTATTCCATGTTGGGCACGAATATCCTCTGCAACCTTTACTGCCTTTTCATAGGTGCGATTTAAAATAGCAACCTTCATCCCTTGTCTTGCTAACTCCTTAGCCATTGCACCGCATAATATCCCGCCACCACCCGTGACAACTGCTACTTTCCCTTTTAAATTTGGATTGATTGGTAACATATGTAGATTCTAACCCCTTTCCTGCCCTATTTTCGCCTATCTGCATTAAGTTCGTGCATTAGATAAACTTTGTGGAGCTACTGTTTCCTGTTGAACTTTCTTCACGCTCTCCAACGAATCCCAAATTCCCCATAGGTACATGACTCCTAACGCACGATCATAGAGTCCATAACCTGGTCGACATTGTTCATCCCAAATATGTCTGCCATGATCTGGACGAACATAACCAGTAAAGCTTGTGTCGTGATAGGCCTTGACAATGTCAAAAATTTCGACAGATCCATCTTTTGTTCGATGGGATGTTTCAATGAAATCCCCATTTTCGTATCGCTTCAAATTTCTAATATGAGCAAACGGAATTCGATCAGCAAACTCCCTAACCATTCCAGCTATGTCATTTTCCCCATTTGCTCCTAACGAGCCACTGCACAACGTCACACAATTGGACGGGCTTTCCACCAATTGTAGGAGTCTTCTTATGTTATCCTGTGAAGTAATTAATCGAGGTAACCCAAAGATTGGCCAAGGTGGATCGTCGGGATGAATAGCCATTTTCACATCATGCAATTCTGCAACAGGTATAATCTGTTCCAAAAAGTAACGTAAATTAGCCCACAGTTGTTGGGTAGACACACGACGATATGCCTCAAACAAATGTGATAATGATTTTAACCGTTCTGGCTCCCAGCCCGGAATCGTAAAATCTGGATTATTCGCGATTTCATCCACTAATTCATTAGGATTGAGGTTCTCCACCTTTGCTTTTTCATAAAACATGGCTGTCGAACCGTCTTCCATCTCCTTAAATAAGTCTGTCCGAATCCAGTCAAATACCGGCATGAAGTTATAACAGATAACCTTTACGCCTACTTTTGCCAGATTTTCAATCGTACGCTTATAATTTTCAATGTACAAATCCCTTGTCGGTAAACCAAGCTTTATGTCCTCGTGAACGTTAACACTTTCCACAACATCCATATGAAAACCGTACCTATCAGCCTGCTGTTTCATATCTAATATTCGTTCCAGTGGCCACTCCTCTCCAACAGGAATATCATGGAGCGCCCAAACAATCCCCTCAACACCAGGAATCTGTTTAATATGTTGTAACTTCACACTGTCATTTCCATGACCAAACCATCGAAATACCATTTTCACTACAAATTCCCCCAAACATTATGAACCCATCGTTAGAAAAGACCTGACTTCCCAATTTTAAATACATACCTTGTATTATCTATTTATTATTATTGGCAGGTAAAGAGACTAAGCCTTTTGACGCAAGTTGAGCTGAACTGGACAGGCTGTTCCAGTTGTAAAAATTGATATCATTATTTAGAAAAGAACTATGATCATTTCCGGATTAGTTCCTTCCCGCTTCGCACTAACATTAAGAAATCACTTAATAGATCTTTCTATTTTTCTCATCAGGAATACCTGATTTTCGGTAGAAATACGTATTTACTTGGTCGCGCCATTCCTTGGCATTTTCTAGTTGCATATGTAGTCGCTCTTGTACATTGTGAAATCGATATTCGTCTATTTTATCTGCTAGTAACGACCATTTTGCCAGTAAATCTTCTACCTGCTCTACCCCTTTAAAATGCGAGTTATAATAATGTTGAATCACTGCTTCCCCAGACTTCAACCGATGTGTGTAAGGTACGTGATGGAAAAACAACAGGAGCTCATCTGGACAATCCGCTAACGAGTTATACATTTCTTTATTCGGTGAAAAATACTGTCCTACATAACCAGTACCTGTCTCCATCGTACGGTCCACACCTATACCATCTCGGTCAGCAAAGTGATACGTCCCCCATCTTGAATATTCATAGCCATCAACATTAGGGCCATAATGGTGATTTGGATTAACCATCCAACCGATCCCAAGTGGAGTCGTATAATTTTCGTAAATCTCCCTGGAATCGAGTAACATCGTACTAATAGTCTCAACAACTGCCCGATCGTTACCGAACGTTACTCGGACCCATTCCCTTGCAATTTCCTCTGCTGACAAATCCGGGTTCCAAATAAGGCGACCATACCCATATAGATTAGCTTGCGCGAGTGTATTGCCGGTCCAATTGATATCATTCCCAATATTGGAAACAGCAGAAATCCCACTATATTTGTAATCATACAAAGAACCGTCAACGATTGCCTTTACGGTTGAACCTTTTCCTTTAGCGTGTGTGTCAAAGTCTAATACTTCTTTCCACATTGGAATCAAAAATGCTAAATCCTTTTGTTGACCTAAATATTCCTGGGTAACCTGGAATTCAACGATTTGATTCGTTCTTTCCATAGCACCTAGCATAGGGGAAACAGGTTCTCTTACTTGGAAATCCATTGGTCCGTTTTTGACCTGCAAAATCACATTATCCAAAAACTTTCCGTCTAACAGTTTGAAATGATCATAAGCAGCACGCGCACGGTCTGTCGAGCGATCACGCCAATCTTGCATACAGTTATAGACAAAACATCTCCAAACAACAATTCCATCAAACGGTTGTAGTGCCTCTCCTAACATGTTCGCCCCATCCGCATGGTCTCTTTCGTATGAAAAGGGCCCTGGTCGATGCTCCGAATCCGCTTTCACGACAAATCCACCAAAGTCAGGAATATATTGATAGATTTCTTTTACTTTTTCTTTCCACCAACTTTTGACACTTGCATCTAGTGGGTCTGCAGTCGATAAATCTCCTAATTCAATCGGACTTGCAAAATTAATACTTAAGAAAGTCTTTAAACCATACGCCCGTAAAGTGTCCGCTACTTTTGCAACATCTGGTAAAAACTTGCCCGTAATTAAATTCGTTTCCACTTCCCAAACATTCACGTTATTAATGGAAATGGCATTAATTCCAACGGAAGATAACATTCTGGCATAGTCCTTGATGCGTTCTAGATTAGTAGTAACCTGGTTGTTTTCGTAGAATATGGAATTTCCTGAATAACCACGCTCAACACTGCCGTTCATGTTATCCCACTGATTTAGCATTCTAATTTGATTTCTAGGAGAATCAACTATATCTAAATGATCAAGAGCTACTCCTGTTTGAATGAGTCGTAACAAATGATGGGTGGCGTATAACACACCTTTATCGGATTTACCTACTAGTAATAACCGACTCTTTTCCGCATTTTTAACCGTTTTTAAAAGATAACCTTCGTCATTTAACTTATGAAACACATCCGCTTCCACACCATGCTCTTCTAGATTCATATCTTGATAGGTTCCAATAACAATAGATGATTCTGGATGAACACGATTTGTAATGGTTGGTTTTTGCTCAAACATCGAGTGAAAAGCAAGGCTCAATTCGTCCAGTGCAGCATTGATTACGACGGACTTACCAAGAGCTGTGATATTTAAGCAATAGGACATGTAATCTCTCAACCATTTTGCATCTTCCATTTTCCTATATTGCAGCCAACAGGCATAAGCTTCAGCTGTGTCTGTTCTTTCCATCACCTTTTCATACATGCTACTCATTAGCTGGATCCCCTCCCATTAGTGTCCCACTACCCTACAACTTTTTGTTAACGCTTACAGACAATGGACAAGTATAGGAGTAGTTTTGATTTCCTACTCCACTTGTTCATCATTACCACGTTTATTCCGGAAAACGTACACCCTTTATTTAAAATAACCTGGGTAGCGTGACCTGATTTCGTCTTTTTCATAATTAACTAAATCGAGATGATCACTTATTTCATTAACTGCAGCATCTACATCTTTATTACTTATATGCTCGAAAATCTTCCGATGCTGTGATACTACTCCATCCCAATCCGAGTTGGATGCTAAACGTAGTACTCGTAATCGGTCAAAGTGACTATTCATCTGACGAATCATTTTCCAAGTTCGTAATTTCTTACAGCCTTCAAACATGATTCGATGGAACTCCTCATCTAGCTCAAATAAGCGATGATGAGAACCCTTTTCTAAGCATAGCCCTTGCATGGCCAGATTACTTTCTAGTTGGAATAGTTGCTCTTTATCACACGTTAAGCAAAATTCCTCAACGATAGCTCTTTCAATCTTCTGCCGGACAAATCGTCCTTCTTCTACTAGCGCCAGATCAATCTGGGAAACAATTGTTCCACTTTGGGGGAATACACCTAACAATTCCTCTTGTGCAAGTTTTAAAAAAGCTTCGCGCACCGGAGTTCGACTTACTTCTAGCTGGTCCGCAATATCCTTCTCAGAGATCTTTGTCCCTGGTTCAATTTCCCAGTTAATAATTTTTTCTTTGATGGTTTCGTAAACAAAGTCTCTTGTCGAGCCATTGATTCTCTTCGTTTCAGCCGATGAAATCTCCTCCACCTCGCCTTCCATAAAATCATACTAATCTTACACTTTAATTATACTAGTATGGTAGTTATACTTTTATTATAGGGACATTTGGCAGACATTTCAATCCTTTCGCTTAAGTTTTTTGCACAAATTACCATTATTTTTATATTTTCTCATACACTTGCTTTCTTCCTGCTTTGAATTTTAGAATAAAAGATAGGACGAACTGAAGACGAGAATAATAGTGGGGAGTAATGACATGGATATCCATCAAGCATATAAACAGTTGGGCGTATCTGAAAATGCAACCGAGCAAGAAATCGAATATAAGTTTGAAATGTGGATCAAAAAACATCACTCAAACTTAGCCAGACAAGGAGAAAACGAAGGGGTGGACATCGAGTTAATTACCAGTGCCTATGAAACCATTAAAAAACACAAACAATACGTACCCGAACCTACCAAAGGGTCTGAAAAGGTAAAGGATAAACTGGAACACTTTTTTCGTTATTATAAGCTTCACACGTTCGCTGTTATTGTATTAGTTCTCATTCTTTATTCCATTATCCAAGCTGTTATCGACCATCAACAGCAACAAGAGAAATTAGCAAGCCTTCCTCCAGTAAAAGTCGAAGTGATGTTTTTTGGATCTTTTTTAACCTCGAACTTTAATGCGACCGAGGAAATAGAAACAACGTTAGCAGAAAATATTCTAGCAAAATTCCCTAGTTGGAAACGCGTTAGCACCACCTATAGTTACTCGCCACAGGAAGTAACCGATCAAAATGATATCGGCTACCAACAAAAAAGTGCTGCGCAATTAGCGACCGAGAAACCTGATATGTATGTTATGAATTTGGAGTTTTTTAAGTCCTATGTTCAATCAGGGATGTTCTATCCTCTTGATCAAATGGATACAGCTCTGTTAGAGGGGGACCTTGATGACAGAAAGTTATATACTGCGACAACACAATCAACATCAACCGAGCATTTGTACGGGATAGAACTGACGGATGCTGCGATCTTTAGCGGAATTCCATTGAAAGAAGATACGAGAATAATTGCTGCTATTCGAAAGGATGCAAAGAATAAAAACAATGCATTGCAATTGATGCTTGAGTTTTCCAATGTAGACGATTAGGAACCGTGCTTTGTTATACGCACCCGTAGTCAGTCAACATTAAACTTAACCACAACATATAGAACGAAGAGGATAGTTCTCCTAACTGTCCTCTTCGTTTTTTAGTCCATGTATTTTCAACACAAAGCACATTTCATAGATTTTTAAAGTTTCTCATGTACTTCAGAGATGTTTAAATATAGAAAATTTAAGATTTAACCATAACGAAAATTAAAATATTTGTATAGAAAATTAAATTTTCACAACATGTTTTCTTTCTACTTTTCCCCTATTCTGTCTGTACCGCGGAAAAACCAATAAAGGCGCCTTTATAGAGAGAGGCAAAGTTGCGAACAGACAATTTTAATGGAATTCTGGAAAAGTACGAAAACATGATTTTTTATCTCATTCACAAATTAGGAATTCGGGACCCAAATAACGAGTTTTATCAAAAAGGAGTTATTGCTTTATGGAAAGCTATCGATTCTTATGATCCAGAAAGAGGAAAGTTTTCAAGCTATGCTTACTTTTTGATTGAGAAAGCCTTAATAGGATTGATTAGAAAAAAGCAGAGAACCATAGATAAGGAGGCTTATTTTCGAAATTCCGTACAGCCTGATTCTCTGGTAACCAATATAGAGTTGAGCATCGATCCATATGTAATAGAAAAAATAAAAAATAAACTAACCTATGGACAGTGGAAGTGGTTCAACTTGTATGTTCTTCAAGATTTATCGGTAAAAGATATTGCCACTAGAGAAAATGTGAGCATCGATGCCGTAAAAAACTGGGGAAGACGTGCAAAGCCCAAACTTAAAAAACTTTTAAAATAGGACAAGGGGAGGTCCTGCCTCCCCATCCCAGTTACACCAAGGAAGTCGCCCCAGTATGAACGATTGTACCTACCGGTTTCCCGTCACAAATTTTACTCATAGCTCCTGGCTGGTCAAAATTAAAAAGATGTACAGGAAGATTGTGATCCCTTGCTAACAGTAATGCAGACTGATCCATGACTTTTATATTTTGAGTTACTACGTCATTATAGTTTAGCTCCTTATATTTTTTGGATGCCGGATTCTGCTTAGGGTCCTCCGTAAAAACCCCATCTACTCCTTGTTTGGCAACAAGGATAGCGTCACAATTCATTTCTACCGCCCGTTGGACACTTGGATAATCAGTTGTTACGAACGGCTGACCATTCCCCCCACCAAAAATGACGATATAGCCTTTCTCCAGGTGATGCATCGCACGAAGTCTAATGTAAGGTTCCGCAACGGCTGTAACTGGAATCGAGGTCATCACGCGGACATCCGTACTTGTTTTACTTTTTAGAACACCTCGTAGCATTAAACTATTTACGATTGTACCCATTGTTCCAATATTATCTGCTTCCACTCGATCAATTCCCCATTGCTCGGCAAGATTCCCACGGAAGATATTCCCTCCCCCGACAACAATGGATACCTCCACGTTTCTATCAACAAGGGAAATGATTTCTTGTGCGATATGCTCGAGCTTTTGATGAGAGAAGTTGTCCTTTTCGTCACCTAGAGCTCCACCGCTTAATTTGACCATGACTCGTTTGTACATGTTGTAGCCTCCTTGTTTTTGTTATTTTGGGACACTCGTAAGTCGGTTTCTAGATATAAATAAATTCCCATAAAAAAAGAACTAAAGGAAAAAATCCTTCAGCTCTTAAAAGGGAAAGAAAAATTAGAAGAGATGGATGCGAACAACCAGTCATTTCGTAGCATACTTCTTCCCCCTTTCCTTTCATTATCTTACGTTATTTTATAGTTACGGGGAAAGAAAAGCAAGCTAATTAACAGACTAAATTTCTAGGTTCCTCATTCCTTAACTTTTGTGTCACATTATCCGCTGCCATTTGACTTGTATATTTAACGGCTTCTATCGTGTAAGCAGCCATATGCGGTGTTACCACTATATTATCTAATTTAAGAAGGTCAAAATCCTGAGGTGGCTCTTCTTCAAAGACATCTAAAGCACACCCTTTAATTTCTTTATTTAACAAAGCAGTCTTAAGTGCTTCTTCATCAATAAGTCCACCTCTTGCTGTGTTGATCAGAAAAGAAGTAGACTTCATTAACTCTAGCTCCTCTTTTCCAATCATATGGTACGTAAACTTATTTAAAGGTGCATGGAGAGAAATGTAGTCAGATTTACGGAGTAAATCATTTAATGATACTCGTTCAATACCAATATCTGCATCTTCGTGACTAGGTTCTGTAATGTCGTAACCTAGGATTTCCATATTAAAACCTTTTGCTCTTTTAGCAAGCCCCTTCCCAATTGCACCAAGACCAACTACTCCTATTGTCTTTCCCCAAACAGAATTTCCATCGTATCGAAGCCACTTTTCTTCTTTCAGGTTAGAATTTGCTTCTGGAATAGACCTTGCAACGCTTAACATTAAACCAAAGGCAAGATCAGCTACTGCATCGTTGTTCGTACCTGGTGTGTTGGTAACAGAGATTCCCCTTTCCTTCGCTGCATCAAGATCAATATTGTCCACACCGACTCCATGCTTTGCTATCACCCTTAGGTTAGGTGCTTTGTCCAGGAGTTCTCTATCTACTTTGTCTAGTCCTACTATAATTCCATACGCATCTTTCAATTCCTCTAACATTTTCTCTCTACTATATGGAATTAGCTTTTTAATGGTATATCCCTCTGATTCCAGTTCTCCTACTATTTCAGGGTTAAACTTTCCAAAACTAGGAGAAGTAACAATAATTTTCATGCTTGATTTCCTCTCTCCTAAGAATTTAGTAACTTTTTGTAAATATCCTCCATGTCTTCCACAGATAAAACTTTAGGATTATTGTTTAGTAGCCTTGTAACCTTAGCAGCCGCAACAGCTAATCCCGAAACATCTTCTTCCTTCACACCAAATTTTGAAAGATCTTGTGGTATATTCAGACTAGTAGTCCAACTCTCTATATTACTGATTAACAATTCTGCAGCTTCTCGATCATCTGTTTTGTTATTTTCCAAAATACCTATTTCCCTAGCTATTTTGGCCATCTTATTTTCAATTTGATCAAGATTGAATCTTGTTACATGAGGTAACAGCATGGAATTGGCTTCCCCATGCGAAATATGAAACTTCCCACCTAAAGGATAGGCTAAGGCATGAACAGCAGCTGTTCCAGCACTTGTTAAAGCCATCCCACCATAGGTTGAGCCTAAAAGCATATCCTGTCTCGCTTCCAAATCAGAACCATCTCTGTATGCTCTTAGAATACTTCTTGAAATTAATCTCATTGATTCCATTGCAAACATATCACTAATAGGGTTAGACTTGTTCGATATATAGGATTCAAAGGAATGAGTAAATGCATCCATCCCTGTTGCTGCTGTAACCTGAGGAGGAACCGAAATCGTTAACATAGGATCTAATAGAACCAGATCAGCCATGAAGTATCGACTAACAATTCCTATTTTCAGTTCTTGATCAGGAAAAGTTACGATCGCATTTGGAGTTACCTCTGAACCAGTTCCAGAAGTAGTTGGGATTAATACCATTGGAACCCCTCTGTTCGGTATCAGTTCTGTTCCAACCATATCTTCTAGTGGAGTGTCATTGGTAAGCATAACGGAAAGCACTTTTGTTGCATCTAATACACTTCCTCCACCCATTCCAATCAGTACATCATATTTCTTATTTTTTATTTGATTGAAAAGGTCATGGATATGAGAAATAGTTGGTTCAGGCTCTACTCCCGTTAAAAGGTCGACTACAATATTCCTATTTCCAAGTTGAGTCCGAATTGTTTCTATCTCCTTATCAAACCGATCAATGGTAACAATCAATACTCTTCTTACATCGTCGAAGACATAGAAATATTCATCAATAGATTGTAATGAGTCGTTGCCGTAAATGATTTGATGTGCAGATTGAAAGTTGTGTATGGTTTGCATATTTCCCCTCCTAGTTTTGTTACTTATAAAGTTCTAAAACCTTTTCTATTTCCTTAGTAACTTCTATATCTATTTCTTTTACTGGGAATCGAGCAGGACCTACAGGCTCCCCTAATAATTGCATGGCTTTTTTGAATACAGCTGGCGTACTTGCCATTGACGAGGCATTTCGAATTGGTCTCAACTGCTCTTGCGCTTTACGAGCGGCATCTAAGTCGCCTTCCTTCCAGTTCGTATAAATGGAAGAGACAAGTGCTGGAAACAAATTAGATGTTGCGGCTATTGCTCCAGCACCTCCCGCTTGTAGAGTCCATAATATAAGGGAGTCTGCTCCAGAATAAACCGAAAAGTCATCTCCAGTGACTTCAATGAATTTTAGAATTTGGTCAAAATCTCCGGTGCTGTCTTTAATACCAACAATATTTGGAATCGTACTTAGAAAAGCTACTGATTCAGGAGCTAAGACATTATTGGTTCTTTGCGGCATATGATAGATTAGAATCGGTAAACTGGTAGACTCCGCAATGGATAGATAATGGTCTATTAGTTCTTGTTGGCTAATCGTCATCAGATACGGAGTTATTACAGAAATCATATCTACACCGACTTCTTCCATTCGCTGTGTTAATCGAATAACCTCATCTGTTCGTATTGTTCCTGTTCCTGCACAAACTGGAATTCTGCCTTTCACTTCATCCACTACAATCTTAGCGAATTCCACTTTTTCATCTTCATCCATATTGAAAAACTCACCATTTGTGCCCAATATAAATAAACCATGAATACCATTATCAATAAGACGATTCACTTGCCTTCTAGTTGTTTGCTCGTCTATCGTTTGATCTTCATGAAAGGGAGTTAACATAGCAGAGATAATACCCTTTGGAATTTTCACAATACTGACCTCCTACATCCAAAAATTTATCAATATTAGTAGTACAGAAGAAAATAAGATAAAAAACATCACAAACTTGTAATTTTCTGAAGCAAAGTCATGCGCGGATTGTTCCGGCAATATATTATTTGCAAGTAAGTTAGCACCACTAAAGGAACTAGAGACCATAGCAGAAACAAATCCTACTAATAATACACTAGCAAAGACGACATGATTAATTCCTAGTAGTGCAGGGTCCAATATCTCCCCTATAAATACCATTACAACAAACTGGTGAATACCAAACACCGCCAACAATGGGACTACCATAATGATTAATGGAATGTACAAAATTGGAGAAAGCGTTGTATCTGTTAATGGTAAATACTTAATTATAGTGTAGTCTAATCGGACCAACTCAATCGTGTGAATCGCAAGACCCGCACAAATGATGACAGAAAACTGGCCAAATAGAGTTGGAATTCGTGTTAAGGTCATATCTTTGAAGGCACTTCCCCAATCCCTTAAGCTTTTAATTATAAAACTCCATGTGATAGTGAATGGTAGAATGGACACAACGATTGATTCCATCATTCCTATTGAGAATGTCTCATCTATTAAAGAAAGAAGCATAAAATAAATTAAAAAAGGGACAAAGAGTTTTAAGAGAAATAAAAAATCTTGCTTTAAAAACCTGTCCTCTGACGATAATGGGACATTGATTTTTTTGAAGTCATGTTGTTGAAGCTTTAACGAAAGAAGAAGACCAAATAAGGTGATGAGTATATTTATCCCCAACACAGATAAAAAACTTGAATTGGTCATATCAATAGAAACCGCAACCGCTGCCCCGATTGGCGTGCATAGCATGGCCAAACCAAACGACCTAACATTCGATACCATAAAAGTTTTTCTTTGTATCTTGCTCATATCATTCGATATAAATATTGATTTGCTAATTGGTATGCTAGCTAGATTAATGAAATTAGCTAAAATAAAAGTAGTTGAAATATTTATCGCTAATTCCGACAATCTTCTACTCATTAAACCTATTATTTTTTGTATGGGCATTATCTTGTTTTCTATAGGTTTCGATATAAGAGGGATTAATCCTATAAAAAGAATTAGATGATCCATATAGGAAAACCCCTCGAAAATATCAGCTAATTCCAAGTTTTGTGTTATGCCAATTACAACAGTCAGCGTCAGGAAAAATCCACATAGAACTAAATTGATTCTTGAAACCTGAATGAGCGCTGTTAGTAAAAGTAAAACGGAAAGAATCTCCAAAACAATACCACTTACTTCTATGTTTATAAGGTGAGCTTGAAACGCAATCCACACGCTTAGAAATATAAAAGCTCTTGAAACATACAAAGCTCTTTGATTAAGAGTCATTTATCCCACCGAACGCTTTGCTTTCCTTTTTGATTTAAGGATAAAAAATAAGGTGATAATGGTTAGCAAGAAAAAACCACCTGCAATAGGCCTAGTAAAGAATGGCAATAGAGAACCTTCACTTTGTATTAAACCATTTCGAATATATTGTTCAAACGGAAAGCCTAGCAGTAGTGTAATAACTAAAGGTAACGTTGAAAAATTGTACTTATCCATGAAATAACCGATGATTCCGAAGATAGCCATAATCCATACATCCTCGACGCGGTTCCCAATCGTAAATGTACCAGCTATACTCATCGCTACTACCATAGGCAATAAGTAAACCTTTTTTACAGATAGAATGATTGGAAAAATTCTTGCTCCAATGGTGACCATGAATAAATACATAATAACTACGGATAGAAGGAATGATGCAAATAACCCCATTACAAAATCGGGTTGGTTAAGAAACAATAAAGGTCCTGGCTGAAGTCCATGCATTTGTAAACCACCTAATAATAAAGCGGTAACACTATCACCTGGAATGCCCAACGCAAGTAAGGGAATCAACGCACCACCAATAACCGCATTGTTAGAAGTTTCAGAAGCTATAACCCCTTGGATATTTCCTTTTCCAAAGGTTTCTGGTTCTTTACTTGATTTTTTCGCTCTATCATAAGCAACAAACGTTGCAAGTGATGAACCAATTCCGGGCAATATTCCAATTGCTGTCCCAATAAATCCAGATCGCAGGAAGTTAGGGACCGAAATTTTTATCTCTCGAAGCTTTGGAAAAGAACCTTTTGTAGAAGTTTTCGGGATGATCGGCTTACTTTGATCAGACTCCAACTCCTCGAATACTCTTGAGATAACAAACAAACCAATTAAAGCAGGAATTGCAGGAATACCATTTCTTAGAAATTCAATACCTAAAGGATTACGTTCTACTGCATTGATAGGGTCAAATCCCCATGTTGCTAGAATGAGCCCAAAAACAGTAACCAAAATACTTTTAAAGAAATCTCCTGTTAAACCCGCAACAATAACAAAAGCAAATAACATGACCATCGCATATTCAAAAGGCGTAAAAGATAAGGCAACTTTTGCTAACTGTGGGGCTAATAGTACAAGAAAAACAAGGGATATAACGGAACCAATTAAATTGGACATCGCTCCCATACTTAAAGCTTTAGCACCAAGACCTTTTTTAGCGAGTGGGTACCCGTCAAAGACTGTGGTTACAGAAGAAGGAGTACCTGGCATTCCAATCAGGATAGCTGCTACTACCCCTCCAGAAATACCACCAATATAAGCCGATACTAGTGTTGATAACCCAGCAACTGGATCCATACCGTACGTAAAGGGAAGTAAAATCACAACAGCCAGCGTAGCTGTTAATCCGGGTATAGCACCAAAAATGACACCAAGAATAGTCCCAAAAGCCACAAATAAAATAGTTGAACTTAAAAATATACCCGTTATACTCTCAAAAAAGCTTGAAATATCCATTCCTCAACCCCCTTGCTTGCAAATTAAAATAACAGCGTATTCTCTGGGAAATAGACATTAATAAATTGAAATAAAAAGAAAAAAGCAACATTCAATCCCACACTAAAAATTAGTGATTTTGCTAATTCCCGCTTGCTCCAATTAAACATCATCCAGGTTAGAATAAACACAAATATGAAGGAGCTTACATAAAATCCAATATAGGAAAATCCATAAGCAAATAAAAGAAGTAGGATCATTGTCATCCATATATTTTTATTAACCTTATGACTTCTATCATTTTCTTCAGATTCTGGTTCCGACTTACTAGAGTTTGTCTCAGGTGTTGAGTCAGAATCTTTCTTTTTACTTAGAATCAATGTTTTAATCATCGAAATTCCTGACAAGACGATAAGTAAACCAGAAAGTATAAGTACATAATCTCTTTGATTTAACACATCTCCAGAGAAGCCTCCCGCCCCAATATTTAATCCGGTTATTAGAAACAGGATCCCCGAAAGAATCAAAATGATTTCTATTGCAACCTTCTTCATAATCACCCATCCTTGTATAAAGATGAGGTGTAATAGGAAAATACCTATTACACACTCTCTTTATTTTCGAATATTCTATTATTCTTTCACACTAATATTTTCTGCCAAGTCCTCAAAAATACTTTGAATTTCCTTGTTATTTTTAACAAATTCTTCAGTACCTAAGAATTCTGCTTGTGCACCATTTTTGCTAGTAAAGTCTTGGAATGCCTGTGTTTCCACCACTTTTCGCATCGTTTCTTCTAATTTCTTTACAACATCATCAGGAGTTCCCTTTGGTGCATATAGGCCATAACGAACGGCTACACCTACATCAATACCTAGATCTTTAAAGGATAAAGCATCTTTTATGTTTGGATCCCAATGACGTTCATAGCTTGTAGATACAAGAGGTATAACATTTCCAGCTTTTACATATTCAATAGAGTCTGGAGTAGATGCCATTCTTAGATCAACTTGACCACCCATATGAGCAGCAATTAAATCTGCACCACTTTGGAAAGGTACTACTTCAAAAATCCCTTCATTACCACTTTTTTGCATCATCGTTTCAAAAGCCAAATGTGTGGTGGAACCTACAGCTGGCACACCAACAGAGATAGAACCCGGATTCTTTTTAGCTGCTTCTAGATACTCATCAAACGTTTTGTATTCGGCATCTGCCTTTCCAACTAAAACGTTTGGTGTGTAAGCTACTTGTGAGATCAAATCGTAGTCTTTGTAAGAAATGTCGATTTGTCCAACAGCATTCATTGCATTTAAAGTTGTATGGTGTAAAAGCAATGTATGACCATCTGGTTTCGCATTAAGTACCTCTTCTAAGCCAATACGTGTATTCGCGCCAGGAAGATTTACCACTTGAACATCTTTCGATAATAAACCTTCTTCTTTAATAATCTTGGCTATTGTACGAGCGGTAGAATCACTAGATCCTCCTGGATCATAAGGTACTACAATTCGAATTTCTTTAGACGGAAAATCACTTGAAGTTTCAGAATCGCCTGATGAACCATTAGAAGTTTCTCCGTTTGCTTCTTCTCCCCCTTGTGCACAAGCCGTCAGGAAACCAAATAACAGTACAAAAATCAGCATGAAAAATAATTTGAATTTCATAAAAATTCCCCCTTGTTTTATATTAATAGATAATATCAGTAGTAACCGTTTCCATTTGCAAAAAAATATTAGATTGATATTATCTATTAGTTATTTAATCAAGATCCCCTGCCTCCTTGTAAGCAGTAATAATAGATCCAATCTCACTTTTTACTTTCTCTGTAACCGGAAGGACTGGCATTCTTGGGTTTCCCACAACCAACCCACTTTGGTTAATCGAATCTTTTAGTACTGATGGAAGCGTTCCTTTCTTAAATGCAAAACGTATTGGTGCCAATTTTTCCTGTGCTCGTTCCGCATCTAATAAGTTTCCCTTATTCCAATTCTCATAAATGGAAACTACAACTTTTGGAAGTAAGTTTGCCGTAGCTGCAATCGCTCCACTACCTCCTGCCATTAAAGTAGGCAGGATCAAGGAATCAGTTCCAACAAGAACAGAAAAGCTTTCACTTTCATATTGAATGTACTGAAGGACGTTATCAAAGCTTCCACTACTGTCTTTAACTCCAACAATGTTAGAAACCTTTGCAAGCTCTTCTACTACCTTGGGAGATATAGTGTTTCCGGTCAAACCAGGAATGTTATATAAAATAATTGGTAGCTTCGTTTCTTTGGCTATTGATTTATAATGAGATAATATTTCTTGGTCAGAAAGTTTTACAAAGTAAGGTGTTATGATTGAAACAGCTGTAACACCCACTTTTTCCATTTCATTTGTCAGTGCAATTGTTTCAATAGTACTGTTACCACCAGTTCCCATATAAACAGGCACGCGCCCTTGAACTTCTTCAACAACTACTCGAGCTATTTGAAGTTTCTCCTCAGCACTCAGAGAAAAAAATTCTCCATTACTCCCTAATCCAAAGACACCATGACAACCAGCTTCTAAAGTGTTCCTAACTAATTTACGTAATATGGCTTCATTAACTTTGCCTGCCTCATCAAACGGAGTAACTAATGCAGGGATAATACCATTCGGTTTAAACATAATACTCACCTCTTTTAACCATTCTTTTTGGGCGACAAGTCAATAGCCGCTTTAATTGCTTCAATTAGAGATCTTTCATCTGCAAGGTTCTTTCCAGCGATGTCAAATGCAGTACCGTGATCAACAGAAGTTCGAATTACACCATGCTTTAAACCGACTGTAATGTTTACTCCAGACTCTACTCCTAACACTTTCACTGGACCATGACCTTGATCATGGTAGCATGCAACCACCACATCGAAATCCCCTCTAGCTGCTCGATAAAACAGAGTATCTGCTGGGTAAGGACCTGTAACATTGATGTTTTCTTTTTGCGCCTTAGAGATGCCAGGTACAAGCTTCTCTTCTTCCTCACCATTTCCAAACATCCCATTTTCACCTGCGTGTGGATTAATCCCACACACTGCTATTTTCACATCTTCTTTTCCTGCCTTGGCAAATGTATCATGTGCTAGTTTTATAACGTTATAGGTTCTATCAGGATTAATCCTATCAATAGCTTCTAATAAACCGACATGTGTTGTTAAGTGAATGACCTTAAGTTTTGGTGTAGAAAGCATCATGGAGAAATCCTTCGTTCCCGTTAGCTGTGCCAATATTTCTGTATGTCCCGGATAAATATGCCCGCCTTTATGTAAAGCCTCCTTATTAATTGGAGCGGTACAAATGGCGTCTATTTTCCCATCCATTGCTAACCTAACCGCTGTCTCAATGTAATGGAAGGCTGCGTTACCCGCTTTAGCAGAAACCTTCCCATAAGGTAGTTCCCTACCTAGTAGTTTTAGGTCTATACAATCAATTGTGCCTTGTTCAAATTTTCCTTCAGCAGGATGATTGATAAGGTGGAACTGATATCCAAGATTTAAGGAAGTGGCTTCTCTCTCCAATATAGAATAGTCACCAATAACAATTGGTTTTGCTAGTTTGTAAGTCTCTTTATGGTTAAGTGCTTTTAAAATGATCTCTGGCCCTACACCCGATGCATCTCCCATAGTCAATCCAATGATTGAACGCATTCTATTTCCTCCCCTCTTAGAAACTTAGCAGCATGAACTAAAACGTCTGCACTTCCAAATCCACCTGCTTTTGTTATTGCAACAAGTTCTCTCTTATAAGGCAATAAACCAATTGGTATTCCACTTTCAATCTCATCTAAAATTCTAAATTCTTTTGTCCCTAGCGCTATACAAACTTTTCTTGCGGTGTCTCCGCCTGTTAGAATTAGATGACTAATTTGAAATTCATCTACAATTATTCTTGCAATGTCCCCTAATACTTCAGAAATCTTATCACTGACCATCGTTGGTGTTAATCCATGAAATGCCCCTATTTCATTAGCTTTTCGAATTTCTTCGAGCTCTGCAGAAGAGTAAATAACAATATCCTTATTTTTTTCTATAGCAACTTCAACTTCCCTTAGTATCCTTTGTATTTCATTCTTTATAGAGGTTTTATCAGCTACAGCAGTATAAGCTAACATTTCAATTCCTTTTACTGATTTTTCTGCTAATAGTTGCTTTAACTGCGCTCTTGACTGCCTGTTAACGCTACCAATAATCGTTAATATAGGACGTATCGATTTTTGAATATCATGCTCTATAGCAGTACTTTGGGTTTCTATAACATACTGTTTTAGATGGTTAGCAAGGCCAGCACTTCCTGACCAGATCACTTGGAAATCAAAATCTTTCACCCAACTAACTATTTGATCCAAATCTTCTGCAACACCTGAATCAAACACAATATAAGATACATCTTGGTTCAAGTAATTCAATAGTTTCTCTCGGATATGTTTCTTTCCCTGTTCTATATCTTTTTGTTTGATTAACCCAATTTCACGTTCCGTTCCCCTTCTTAGTAAATTAGGGATATAGGAATCTGTAATAGGGGTTTTGGGATCCTGGGCAAATACTGTTTCATGAATAGGTATTCCGTTCAGAAACAAATGACCATCCATTACTTGTCGTCCATTCTCTGGATAGGCAGGTGCTATAAAAACAAAGTCCGGATTAAAAACCTCATATATAGCATCTATTTCAGTTCCAATGTTCCCTCTCATCGTGGAATCCATCTTCTTATAAACGAGTTCAAACGGTAAGCTTTTTATAAATTGAGCAGCTTTTGTTACTCTGCACGATGCTTCTTCTTTAGAAAGTGATCGACTGTCTGTATCTATGACAAGGACATCCAGTTCAGATATACTTTGCTCATCACTTTCTAAAAGGACGGAAGTATTGAGTCCACTTCTTGCAAACTGTGCTCCTGTGTCATTAGCGCCCGTTAAATCGTCTGCAATAATTGCTATTTTCATTGTTCACCTCCATACTGTTTTTCTCATACGTTGTAATTTGCATCACTTAAATTTGTAAGCGCTTTATATTTATTGGTTATTTTAAAATTAAACAATTATGTTTAAAAAGTCAATAGTAATTTTAAATATTGTATTAAAAATATAATTTAGTTGCATTTTTAAACACAAACCAATAAATAAAAAAGCAGGTGTTATGCTACCTGCTTCTTAAATCTATTTTACTTATTTAATTTTCGCCATAGAGTTGCACGATTAATTTCTAAATGCTCAGCTGTTTTGGACTTATTATATTGATATTTCTCTAACACATATTGAATAATATCATATTCAATGTCTTCAAGAGGTTGATTTATATTGATTGGAACCAGGTTATTAGAAAATGGTTGCATTGGAGCCACCATTCCAATAAGCTTTGTTATATCATTTTCCTCAATGAATTCACTTTTTGCGTTTTTTACAATTTCCTCCATAACCCCTGATAATTCGATAAAATTCTCATTCCAACTAAAAGACTTTAATAATTCTAATGCTTTTGGTCGAATACCTACAATTTGTTTTCCATATTTTTGATTATTTTGAACAAGAAACATATGGACGTATTCTACAAACTCTTCTCTTTCCCTTAAAGGAGTAAAATAAATAATTTGGTCTAATAAGTCGCTTAATAAATGTACATCTAATTTTAAGTTATTCTGTGAAAATAGCTCAGGAGTTGATATAAACGAGAATACTAGTTTTGGTGGAATAAACTCAAAATGCTGGACTAATCGGTTTTGTTGGGCCAATGTCAACTTTTCAATTCCGACAAAATAAACAAAAGTATCAGTGTTTTCCTTCATAAGTAGATCTATCAAATCATCTAGTGTCTTCATGTCCATATGATTAATCTCAACTTCAACAATTGTACCAGACCCGATCTTATCAGCTAGCATAGATACAAATATTCTTCTTCCTATACCCTTCTCCCCTAGAATAGTGACCGGCCGACTGCTTTCAATCCTGTAAGTTGCCTTCTCAATAGCCTCGGAAAGATCCCTTTCTGACATGATCATTTGAGGATAGACGTCTAGAATATTTTTGGAATACACTATTTGAAGTCCATAGTGTTTTTCCGATTTAGTTGACTCTGTTAGTTCAAATAAATATTGGTTGGCTGAAGACTCTAAGGTCCGAATGATTCCACAATCTACGTTAAATCGATATCCATTTTCAACTTCAATTTGGTAAACAATCGGTAACCCTTTTTCTTTTAACTCCTTTATTCTTTTAAAAAAAGGAAAACTTTCGAACAAATTATTTGGACTATTATTCAACTTTAATATTTTTTGGAAGGTAGAATTTATGAACTGAATATTTCCTTCCTTGTTAGTTATAACAGCTCCATTTTTCATTTGACTTAACGCACTTCTAAACATAGCTGTTGATTCATTTCCAGTCTTAGCAATGGCGTACATTTGTTTAACACTGTGAAATGCTTCTAAAACAGACTCTTTCCCAGAAGTTATTAACACACCTTGCAACCCATGTTCATTAGCTAATCGAACTGTAATGGTATCCCCAACGATAATTTGGGCCCCTTTGTCTTTCGCATCTTTTAAAGAACTTTCAACTTCATTACTTTTATGAATAACACGGTAGGAAATATCCATATCTAATAAACTGGATACAGACTCGAAGTTTTGAATGACATTAGAAAATCCAATCATTTCGATACGAGATTGATATCCTTTTAGAAGGGTAAGAATTCGCAAAATATCATAACCAGACACTTGAATATCAATTACAGGGACACTACTAAACTTCCTTAATAAATCAGCAGTTCCTCCTCGACTAATAATAAATTCAATATTCTTCTTCTCATATTTCTTAAGGATATTTAAACTTTCCTCCAGATCTCCTCTTTCTATATGTATCTGAAACCCTTTTAACTCTTCTTTATCTATACCATAGATCAATTCGACGAGCCCTGGATATGGTGCTACAACTAAAACATTAATATTTTCCATTAACAACACACCACCAAACCGTTGCAATTTTATACATATTATATTTTAAATGAACAAATATTACAATTACTGATAGATTATTAATCAAAAAAGGACTCCTTTATGGAAATCCCCTTATCTAAAATACCCACCATATCAGTTAGTTATCGTACACAAATTTTCTACTTCTGGAATAGTTATTACAAGGACTTTCGCCACAGGTCATTAATACTATAGCGAAAAAATTCACAGAAAAAGTAGCAGTTGCTTACATTTTTCTGTGATTAGGAATTGATTTACGAATCCCTATCAGCCGTGCACTTCAATAGAAAAATCATTACTTTATGACAAAAATACAATTTTTTCTCAATATTAACTGGATTTTTGAGATTTTATATAGTATGATATGGAAGAACTATTATTTTACAGTAATATCCATAAAAGGGATTTAACTTGAAATTACACATCCTCTTATTCATCCTCAGCATGAATAGAACCCCTTCTAGACATTCCACTCACTCCATATGTCGAATAAGATCAAAAACCTTGTTTGCAATACAATTTAATATAAAAGGAGTAATTGGATATGATACCTATTTTAGAGAACTATGAAATTAACGAAAAAACCAAGGCACTTATTCCCCAAAAACACATGGAGTACAGAACACTTGTCATCGAAACAGGTGGAAAAAAGTACTACATCAATAAAACCCCTATCGAATTAATCGAACACGCTTGCATTCAAGGATGGTCTACTTTATCTGGAAGAAGAAATGCGATCTTGAAACGAACCGGATTTAGTCGCAAAGTTCCTATCCTATTGGACATCACCAGAAAGATCATCGCTTTTCCAAGTAAATCCCCAAAATCAGATGAATGCACCTGGATTTTTTATCATCATATCCTTAATATCTTACCCGATACAAAAAGTGGAAATAGTACCCGCCCCTCCACTACCGTTCTCTTCAAAGATGGTTACAAACTCCATATGGAAGAATCCTATTACATCATAAACAATCAATATAGCCGTACTCTAAAATTTATAAATATGCTACCCGAGTACAACGAAATAGTGTAACTAATAAGAGAGCTCCCGCGCTTGGGAGCTCTTAAGAGACTTAGGGCACTCTACATACAGATGTTTTGCCCTGCAGTACTTTCGCTACCTCTTCCGCTACTAATACAGAGGTGCGCAGCTGTGATTCCTCCGTTAAGCCTGCTACGTGTGGAGTGATAAAAATATTCGGTTGATATAGGATTGGATTATTCTCCCGAATAGGCTCATTCTCTATTACATCCAAATATGCACCCGCAATCTGCCGGGTTTGAACCGCTTCGACTAACGCTTTTTCATCTACTGTTCCACCACGGGACGTATTCATTAGAAACGCGGAATGTTTCATTTGTCGAAGCTGCTCCATGGAGATGAACCCCTTCGTCTTTTCCGTCAGAGGAATGTGCAACGAAATATAGTCTGACTGCGCGAGCAATTCCCCCAAACTGCATATTTCAACACCGAGTTCCGTTGAAAAGTCATAGGTAGATGCAGAAGGAGAGTATCCAAGAACACGTATGCCAAAACTTTTCGCGCGGATTGCCACTCTTTTAGCAATCTCTCCTAGTCCAATTAGTCCAAGTGTTTTCCCAGCCAGTTCACTTCCTGTAAACAACTTTCGATTCCAGTTTCCTGCTTGGACATCTTGGTTAGCCTGATTCAGCTTTCGAGAGGCATCGAACATGGCAGCAAACACATATTCTGCGACTGAATTGGCATTTGCATTTTTCGCATAGATTACTTCTATGTTTCTTCGCTTAGCTGCATCAATATCCATATTATCTAGCCCAACTCCCAGTCTTCCGATTACCTTCAGATTCGGAGCAGAGTCTAGCAATCTCTCATCCACTTTCGTTTGATTGCGAATGATTAACGTATCTGCAGATTCGAGCAGTTCGCTAAGCGCTTCAGAATTGTTCCACAAATCTGGGTCATAGATTACTTCCCCGAAAGATTCTAGTATTTGGATTCCTTCTGGCCAGATGAATTCTGTGATTAGGATGTTCATTTGTAGCATCTCCCTCTCTTCATGTTGATTATAATAGAGGAAGAACGGCATGACTAACATTCCGACTAATACCTAAAAAAACCTTCCAAACCAAAGAACATAGATGACCTGATCCGGGGCTCAGGCCATCTACATTTACTGAAAACCTTTCTAAGATTTTTCCCTTCTTAAAATAAACACCCCTTTTTCTTCAAGTTCAACCTTTCCATGTAATGATTTACCTTCCAGCAAATCAAAATACTCCCCATCCTTCAAATCAATTTGTACCTTTTCACTGTTATGATTGAGGACAAATAAATAATGGGTATCATCTTTCACTCTTTCCGTTGTCTCCACTCCTGCAGGTACTTCAAGAAGTGACTCAATAGCAGATTCCGTACAGATTTGAACCATTAATTCCTTAAGAAAAGATTCATCCGGACTAGATGCTACATACCATGCTTTTCCTTTACCAAACTCATTTCTGGTTACGGCCGGCATTCCTTTGTAAAAATCAGATCCATATTCAGCTACTACGTCTGCTCCTTCCGTATGGATTAAATCAAATAATAGATTACAGGAATAGCTACTCTTATTACTCCACTTTTCTCTCATCACGATTTCATTGGTTGAACTTGGATGTAGTGCGTCTATTTCTTCGGACCATATACCAAGAACTTCTCTTAATTTCCCTGGATAACCTCCCAATGTAACTAGGTCATTTTCATCTACTATTCCACTAAAGAATGTAGTCAGGAATGTCCCGCCATTCTCGACAAACTCTTGAATCTTCTTATCGAAACCATCTTTTATCATATAAAGAACAGGGGCGACTACAAGATCATACTTACTCAAGTCTTCTTCAACGCCGACCATGTCGACCTGAATATTCGCATCATAAAAGGCTTTATAATATTTGTGAACCTCTTCTACGTAATTTAGAGCTACAGATGGACCACTGGATAATTCTATTGCCCACCGATTTTCCCAGTCAAAAACGATGGCCACTTTTGCAGGGACTCTGGCATCTAACAAACTACCAGATAAACCTTCCAGCTCCTTTCCTAATTGTGCCACCTCCTTAAATACCCTCGTATTCTCATGGCCAACATGTTCAATTACCGCCCCATGATACTTTTCACATGCTCCAATGGATCGTCTCAGTTGAAAATAAAGGATGGTATCTGCACCTCTACCCACTGCCTGATAACTCCAGAGACGCATGACCCCCGGTCGTTTAAGAGAGTTGTACGGTTGCCAGTTTTGTTGGCTCGGTGTTTGCTCCATTAACATAAATGGGAGACCGCTTTTTAGACCTCGCATCAAGTCATGGGTCATGGCTGTAAAGCTTACCGGGGTATCTATTGCCGGGTAGTTATCCCAAGATACAACATCCATTTCTTTTGCCCATTTAAAGTAATCAAGCATCGGAAATGTCCCCATCAAGTTCGTAGTAATAGGATTTTTCGCATCCTGTTTCCGAATGGCTTGATATTCTAGCTTATAGCAATCTAGTAAACTATCAGACATAAAACGTCTATAATCTAAGGAAATCCCTTGAAAGTCCGATTCATTTCCTTCCCTTTCCTCACTTAACATACTTGGTAAAACGATCTCATCCCAATCATAGAAGGTATGCCCCCAGAAACTTGTGTTCCATGTTTTATTCAGTTTTTCTATTGTGGTGTACTTGTCTTTTAACCATACTCGAAAGGCCTTTTCACATTGATCACAGTAGCAATAACCCCCATATTCATTGGATACATGCCAGATTAAAACAGCAGGATGATCCTTGTACCTTTCTGCTAATTTTCCGGCAATTCGTTCGGAATACAGTCTGTAGGTCGGACTATTTGGACAGGAATTGTGTCGACTTCCAAACTTCCTCTTTCGTCCATATGCATCCACTCTAAGAACATCCGGATACCGCTTTGCCATCCAGGCTGGATGCGCCGCCGTACTCGTCGCTAAACAAGTATAAATTCCATTTTTATAAAGTCGTTCAATCGTGTCATCAAGCCATTCAAAGTTATAAGTGTTCTCATCCGGTTGATTCCTTGCCCATGAAAAAACATTTAATGTCGCAACATCAATACCGGAAAGCTTAAACATTCTAATATCTTCATCCCAGATTTCTGAATCCCATTGTTCTGGATTATAATCCCCACCATGCCAAATTTTAGGTAGTTTATCATTTATCATTCATTCTCATCTCCTTTTTCAAATGAAACACTACAGAAGAAAAATCCCCCTGCAACTTGTCTGATGCATACTTATCTAGGCATAATCCCACATTCATCAATTCATCCCCATAAAACAGGTCCGATCCACCATCGAGCATATACTTAAAATCCGGATCAAGCCCCTTGCATACTAATCGTTTAAACCCTTCATTCGGTTTTGCTAAAATTTGATAATAAGCAAGAACTGCTTCGTTTCGATCTGGAGAAACAACCATCCAACCAACTTGATTATCCTCAAACGGACTTTTGAGTCGATAGAACACCCCGTTATGAATCAGACTTCTCCATTTTTTGTATTGCCCTATTTGTTCTTTCAGTTGCTGTAATTCAGCATCCTTCATTTGAATGATATCAAGTTCATAACCAAATATCCCGAAGTAGGCAACATTTGCCCTCATCTCCAAGCTCGTTATCCGCTGAACTTGGTGATTAGGGACAGCCGATACATGGGCCCCCATTGAATTCAAAGGGTAAACCATGGAAGTACCATACTGGATTTTCAGCCGTTCCACCGCATCTGTATCGTCACTCGTCCAAGCCTGTGGCGCATAGTAAAGCATTCCAGGATCAAATCGACACCCACCCCCAGCACAGGATTCAAAAAGAACTTCTGGAAAATTAGAAATCAACCGATCATACAGCTGATAGACACCAAGAATATAACGATGGGCTACCTCACTTTGTCTAAATGCTGGTAAAGATGCCGAACCAATTTCTGTCATATATCTGTTCATATCCCACTTGACGTAGGAGATGGGGGCATCTTCCAAAATCCCCACAATAGTTTCGTAAAGATAATCAACAACCTCTTGGTTAGAAAAATCTAGTACATATTGATTCCTTCCCTGTGACAAGCTGCGATCCTTAACATGGATGACCCATTCTGGATGGGATTCGTATAATTCACTTTGTTTTGAAACCATTTCCGGTTCCATCCAAAGGCCAAAATCAAGTCCAAGCTCCGTCACCTTTTGTGCCAATCCTTTCAGTCCACTTGGCAGCTTCTCCTTATTTACAAACCAGTCTCCTAATGAGGAGCTATCATCATTCCGATTTCCAAACCAACCATCATCTAGAACGAACAACTCCACCCCAAGCTGTTTGGCTTGCTTTGCCATTCCTAATAATTTATCTTCATTGAAGTCAAAATAAGTGGCTTCCCAGTTGTTTATCAATACGGGTCTCTCCCGATCACGCCACGAACCTCTCACTAGTCGATTTCGATACAGCTGGTGAAACGTTTGACTCATTCCGTTCAACCCTTTATCCGAATAAACCATGACCACTTCAGGTGTCTGAAAAGTTTCGCCCGGTTCAAGCTGCCACTGAAAATCGAATGGTTGAATACCGATCATGAGACGCGCTACCTCATAATGATCCACCTCCACTTGTGCAACGAAGTTTCCACTGTAGACTAGACTAAATCCGAACACCTCCCCTTGGTTTTCATCTGCATTTGTTCGTTTTAAGGCGATAAAGGGGTTATGCTGGGCACTACTTGCCCCTCTAGTACTGCCAATTCGTTGAATCCCACGAATAAGCTTGTGAACCTGAATATGTCTTTCCCTCGCCCATGAACCGTTTAGCTCAACCATTTCATAGTTCGAATCAAAAAAGTCAACACTGGCACTTAGTGCACGATTCAGGGTTACTGGTTTTTGTCCGTTGTTCTTATACAAGACCGATCTAGTAATCGCATTTCCTTCTTCAAACACGCTATATTGAAGGAGCAGTTCCATATTGAGGACATCATCCACCAAAGTTATCTCTAAAGTAGTTGCTTCCTCTTCCCTTTCTACATAAGTCGCAGGTAAACCAGCTAATGGTTCTTTCCCAGAGTAAATACGATGGTTCTTATATATAAAATTTGTAATTCTGCTACCAGATTCTTGCTGAATTTGAAAAGCTGGCTCTCTGAAATCCGTTGTTCCATAGGAGGGATACTCCTGTTTCACTATATCCAATGAAAAGGCAGGGACATCTTCGAGTACATTCGCTGTATTTGGTTGCTGCCTTACATAAAAAAGATGCTCAAAAGAACTTCGATGTGTGATACGTTTTCCGTAGTAAAGATGCCCCAACTGTTCGTTTGGCAAGACATGAAGGATATAGCTTGCTTCCTTTGTTTGAAGATGAAATTCCCGTGTGGCATTGTTAAAATAAGTAGGCATAGCTCTCTCCTCACATTAAAAATCTCAACCTTTCACAGAACCCATCATTCCAGCAACAAAGTGCTTTTGCATGAAGAAAAACACAATAGCAGTTGGTAAAGTTGCAATGACAATAGCTGTCATGATGACACCGTAGTCTGGAGCATAGCCCGCACCGAGAGTAGAGATGAGCAATGGAATCGTTTTATTCTCCGGCGATTGTAAAATGACAAGTGGCCAAAGATAGTTATTCCAGCTGTTCATAAAGGCGATGATGGCTGCTGCAGCATACGTTGTTTTCATTGTTGGAACAAAGATTCTAAAAAAGATGCCAAACTCACTTAATCCATCCATTCTTCCTGCTTCAATCAGCTCCTTCGGAAACATCTTTGTATTCTGTCGAAAGAAAAAGATGAAAAAAGCAGTTGTTACGGTTGGAAGTATTGCGGCAGCCAACGTGTCTATCCCGATAGAAGGAAAAATCGGTGTTATATCCCCAAATAAGCGATAAAGCGGGATCATGATTGATGCAAAAGGAATCATCAACGAAAGCAGCAAAATATTAAAGACCATGTCTTTCCCTCGACTCCGATACATTTCAAAGCCATAACCAGCTAATGACGCAATGAACAGTGTTAGAAAAGTTGTGATAACTGCGATGATTGTGGAATTAATAAAAGCCGGCACCATGTCAACGGTCAAAAATAATTGCTTCAAATTTTCAAAGAAGTGAGTTCCTGGTAATAACCTTCCTTTTGTCACGTCTACAGATTTATTCGTCATACTTACAAGCATCCATAAGAAAGGGAAGAGAGAAAATAGAGAAGCAATGGACAGAAATAAATAAGTAACTATTCGTTTTGCCTTCCTCATTTTCGATCACCTGCCACTCTAAATTGGATAATAGATAGGATTACAATTAACACAACAATGACGTAGGACACAGTAGCTGCGTATCCAAAGTCAGGTGTATATTTGAAGGAAAGAAAATAAATATATTGAGAAATAGAAAGCGTTGCATTCCCCGGACCACCATTTGTAATATTCATAACCTCATCAAAGATTTGTAGAGTACCAATCGTTGATGTAATGGAGGTAAATAAAATAATGGGCTTTAGCAATGGCACCGTAATCATGAAGAATTGTTGGAAGCTAGAAGCTCCATCAATCTTTGCTGCCTCATATATAGACCTATCCACGTTTTGTAAGGCAGAAAGATAAAAAATCATATTGTATCCTGTCCATCTCCAAGTGATTGCCATAATGATAATCACTTTCGCCCATAACGGATCTGCTAGCCAATTGATCGCTTCAGACAAAAGCCCAAACTTTACTAGGAAGTAATTAACTAACCCATCTACTCCAAATAAATATTTAAAGATAACCGAGTACGCAACAAGAGATGTTACACACGGTAAAAAAATAGCTGTACGAAAAAAACCTTTAAATTTCAACGTTGCATCGTTAAGTAATACAGAAAAAAGTAAAGCTAAAACAATCATAAGTGGAACTTGAACAAGTAAATAAATAACCGTGTTACTTAATGCAGCTATAAATGTTGGATCGTTGAGTAACCGCACATAATTTTCAAGCCCAACAAATTGGAGGTTAGCACCCATTCCCGATTGAAAGGATAGAAGAAGTGCTTGAACCATTGGATAAAAGTAAAATAAACCGATAGCAACTACAGAAATGATGATAAAAAACCATCCAATGTTATTTTTCCTTAACAGATGACTCACTTGCTTCTCCCCTCTTTCTAGTGAACAAAAGTTTTAAGGTATCCCGGAGTTCCGCGGGATACCCCTAGTAAATTGCTTCCTTATTTTATTTGAGCTTCTGCTTGAGCCTGTGCATCTTTAAGGACTGTTTCTAAATCCTTACCATCTAGATAATTTTGCATTTCCACAGATAGGATGTCATCGATGGCATACGTATGCATCCCGTAATTCACACCTTTAATGCTATCTGTCCATTCAGAGAAATCAGCGATTATTTTCTGACCTCCAAAGAACTCATCCGGTTGGTTATAAGCTTCCCCTCCCGCTGCAGGAAGGTAAGTACCAATAGCTCCAATCTCTGTAACCAATTCCTGATAAAATTCTGTGTTCGATCCAAAAGTATTTGCTAAAAACTTCGCAGCCTTTTCTTTCCCATCTATATTCAGCACATAAAACGAACTACCACCTAAGTTGGAGGCATTAACAGAATCCTCAACCGATAATTTCGGTGTTGGAACAACGGCCCATTTCCCTGACTGGGATGCCTCTGCCTTAACACTAGGAGTAATCCAGTTACCAGTTGGAACAGTGGCAACATCCCCGCTATTAAATGCAGCAACAAACTGACTCCAATCCGAATTAATCTTCACAATATTGGCATCCATCATTTCTTTATAAATCTTAAAAGCCTTTTTTAACGCTTCATTTTCAGCGATATACGGAGTAGTTCCGTCCTCTTCTACATACCAGGCACCAGCTGTTTGAATCATAATGCGTAGTTCACCAAGGTTGTTCGGGTCTAGGGTTAACATGTCCTTACCTGTTTTCGCTTTTACTTCTTTTCCAATTTCGATGTATTCTTGCCAAGTAATGTTCGTCAAATCCTCCACTGTATATCCTGCTTCCTCTAGGTAGTCTGTTCGAACATAAAGACCGGTAACTCCAGAATCAAAAGGTAAACCGTATTGTTTCCCATCTAAGCTTGTCGTTGCAATTTTATATGGGGCAAAATCATCTGGATTGATATATTCGGAAATATCGAAAAAGGCGTCTGGATAGGATTGCAAGAAACTTTGAGCACGGTAGTCCTCAATTAATACAATGTTCGGCATTCCTTTCATCGTTCCAGAGCTCAGACCTGTATTCAGCTTCTGAATGATATCTTCCTGAGCATTTTCAATGATTTCTAATTCAACCTTTTCTTCCCCATCATAGTATTCCTCCGCCATTTCCAAGGCAGCAATATTAAACTTTGGATCCCAAGCCCATACGGTTGTTGCCCCGTCTTTTCCTCCAGACTCACCACTAGAACTTGTTTCTTCCCCATCGGAAGAACATGCAACTAAAGCTAGTAGACAAAAAATAAGTACCAATGAATAGCAAATTTTTTTCATTTCTTTAAAAATCCCCCTTTTTATTGTAAGCGCTTACTAATATATCCCCATCATATCACCTAAAAAAATAAGACCGTTAGAACGATCTTTAGAAGATGAGTTGGAAATATTTTAGGTGGAATTCTATTTCCAACTACAATTTGTATATTCTTTATAAATTGGCACTTTTTTTAGATGATCCTTTCTTTAGCCCTTTAAATTAGGCAGCTTAATTTGAACCCTAGTCCCTTCGCCTCGTTCACTCATCATATCAACACCGTAGTTCTTTCCGTATAACAGCTGAATTCGTTCATGAACATTGGAGACGCCAATACCGCTAAATAATTGCTTATCCGCTTTCCGTTTCGATTTAAAATCCTTAACCTCCTCGACGTTCATTCCATCTCCGTTGTCGACCACTTCGCAGATAAGTTTATTTTCTTGTTCCGAAATGAATACTTGAATATATCCATTCTTCTTTAACGTGAATGCATGAAAAAAAGCGTTCTCAATAAATGGTTGAATAACAAGTTTCGGTATATGATACGAAAGACAAGTAGGAGAAACAAAGTAACTCACTTTGATTCCGTCTCCATATCTTGCTTGATTGATTTGTACATAGTTTTTTAAATTTACAACTTCTTGTTCAACCGAAATAGTCTCGTTCACATCTCTTAGCGCGCTTTGGAGTAAAGAGATAAGAGAGTGAATGGTTTCCGTTGCTTTTTCTTTTTGTCCTTGATGAACCATGAACTTTACAGAGGTAAGGGTATTGTATAAAAAGTGTGGATTGATTTGGTGCTGTAATGCTTCTAACTCTGCTTTTCTTTGTTTTTTCTCTGTTTTAACTATGATTTCTACATATTCATGCAGTTCATTAAGCATATAATTAAAGGCATTGGCAATTTTCTTCGCTTCATATCCTCCACTTTCCGAAACCTGCTTATTGAAATCATATTTTGCCATATTCGAGATCTGGTTGACTATATGGGTTAAAGATTTCGTCATCCTTCTCGACATAATAAACACAACGAATACGGCAATCACTACAATTCCTACACTTATCAGGATGAGTTCCTTTATGTTAATTAATTGGTCCATGACCGAATCCTTACTAATAATATTTACCAAATACATGTCGAAAGTAGGTAAATAATCAGCTAATAAAATCTGGTTCTCTCCAAATAATCGAATCTCCTGATAATTTATATTCTGTTCACTAGATTCTATGGACCTTTCTTTTAGTTTTTTCGACTTCTCCCCTATCATGCTTTCCCTACTACTTGAAACAATTCTTCCACTACTATCTAATAGAAAAACTTGGTTTTCCTCACTCGTATATCCATCATAAAACTTTTTTAAATCCTTTTCTTTTATGGAAATGTGGAGAACACCATAAATATGATTGCTCATTCGTTCCTTAAGTGCCTTAGATGCAACAATTAAGGATTCTTTGCCTGACTTTTCTGACGGAAGGAACTGATAGAGAATCTCATCTGGGTGATGGTGAGCGTTATCGGTTATATCGAGACCCTGCAGTCTTTCCCATGAGGTTGGCCAGGAACTATAATTCATATTGAATAAATGCTGATGCTCCCCCCATACAACCATGTTTGCTTCATATGGCTCAATATTCAAATATATCCTTTCTAATTGATGGATAACCTCATAGTTAGAAGTAGCCGTTTGAACGGAACTCATTTTTTCCGCCGAGAGAACTCGCTTAATGGTTCCGTTGTTCTGAACTTCTATGGAAGCGTTTACAATAGAGTAACTAAAATCCTCAAATCTTGTTTTAATTTGATCTAGTACTTTATTATTGGTAATACTAAATGTTTCCATAAATAGATTACTAGACATCCTTATTGTGCTAAAAGCAATGAGCACAGAGACACTGATAATACTTAAGACCATTACGAGAAACATCTTAAAAAATAAATTATTATGACGAATCGTACTTATAACTTTTCTCCATACCCTTTTCATGATGAAATATCCCGTCGGAAGTGACTTGGAGAGACACCCTTTATTTTCTTGAACACTTTGCTAAAATAACTATGATCAGAATATCCAACTTCTTGACTAATAGTAGAAATTGTCTTATCACTATTTTCCAAGAGCTCGCACGCTTTTTTAATCCTGACTTTGTTCAGATATTCATTAAATCCTTCCTCGTGGTGGGTACTGAAATAGGCGGATAAATAGGATGGATTAAAGTGAAAATGTTCCGCTAATTCCGTTAGGCCAAGAGGTTCGGAGTAATGTTTTCCGACATATTCCAATAATTTGACCATATTAGAATGTTCTTTTTTCTGGTTTTTCGGTAAAACAATATCTTGTGTGTATTCCAAAAACTGATAGAACGGAGGTAAAGCTTCTTTTATATTCCGTGCATCATTCAATGTAGCAAATAAGCTATACTTATCTCTTTCTAAAGCCTCCGTATTAAAACTCATACTTCCCAAGGTAACAATGATATTAAACATTTGGTTCCCTAAAATAGACTTAAAATCATGTACACGTAACTGATACTTTTGAGATAAATGGTCTACATAATCTAACAAATAAAAGGTTGCTTCCTCAAATTGGTGGTGTTTATACAACTCCATCAATTTATTTCGATCCAACTCCAAAGTCTGGTTATTATCTTGTGGTAGCTCATCGTATAAGAACAAGGGCTGATCTGGTAGATAAAAAGAGTACTGCTGTAAGTTGCCTTTAGCCTTTTCATACTCTTCGTTTATATATTTAAATGAGGAAAAAGGTTGGTGTAAGAATAGTTGAACGTGCTCTCTATTTTCTAAAAATTTTATAGAAAGCTGGTGGACGTAATCTCTTATGGATTCCAGATCTGAAGAATCTACGTTTAGTAAATAGCTGAGTTCCCCTTCTTCACGAATAATCTCTTCCAGTTGATAGGATGGAACATGTTTGTTCAGAAAAGAAATAACTTTATTTCTAGACGGCAACTCATGGTCCGAGGAATACATCATTAAAAAGCAAAAATTCGAGAAAGAGAACATAGTGTCTGTTATAGCCTCACTAGATTCATAGCCCTTCACTACTTTCCTTATCGTTTCAGAGGTTGACGGTACAACTTTATAGCTCTTTTTGCAGAAATCCACATCAGGTATTTTTCGAACAGCTTTATGCAAGGATTGTAATAATTCCTCACCTGTGAGCTTTGGCTTTAATATGTAATCAACCACTCCATCCTGAAATGCAGAGTGAACATATTCAAAGTTTTCAAAGCTGCTTAAAACGATTACCTCTACATTGGGATAGTCTCTTTTAATCACCTTGACTAACTCTTTCCCGTTCATAACTGGCATGACAATGTCTGTTATCACAATGTGAGGATGGTGTTTTTCGATTAACATTAAAGCCTCTTCGCCGTTTGAAGACTCCCCAATGATTTGGAAACCTTCTGATTCCCAATCGATATAGTTCATAATCCCCTGCCTTATCAACATTTCATCATCTACAATTAATACCTTGCACAATTGACCCATATTACTCCCCCCACTGTCACAAGATTTTTATCGATGATCTTTTATTCTATTTATACGATAAGTCATCCTCATTATATCACCAGCGCTCTATAAAAAAATAACCACTATGTCAAATCTCTGATTCCTAGATTTGATTAAGAAGATTATTTTACTTTAAGTCTGTGTTCAAAAAGGAGGATAAAAAGCGCAAAGTACTTACTCTTAATAAACATCCTTGGATGTAAGTATAAGTGCGACTAAGGCTCTTCCTCACTCCGTTCGTCAATCGCCAAGTCTTCTTTAATATTCAAGGCGGCGCAGCTACGAGTACAAGCTCGTTGCTTCGGAAGCATAATCACCGCACGCAGAAAAAGTGCTTTTTTTTTTTCAAGGACCGGACTTGCACAGGATGTGCTGACTTCTGCGTTGTGCACAGGACGTGCACGACTTTAGCAGAAGATCCACTATTCCTTATAGATACATGAGGAAGGCCACTTCTGCGAATAAACCTCTTTGCTGCCTTGCACCGAGGAATTTCACTTCCTTGAAAGTGCTAGAAGACACAAGTGCACCGGTTTTTGAGAAGCAAGCCAACGCAGAAGTTCAAAGCGATTTTTACACTATCATAAATATAGTTTTTTGGATGATAGTAAAGTTCAACTAAGTCTTAACCTGCGCCATTCGGCTTGGTTTCACCAAGTTTCCTTTACCGGACTTTTTGAACATCCTCTATAAGTTTTGTAAAGGATTGCAATGATATAGGAAGGGATAGCAAAAAGCCGACTCTTAGTCTCTAACAATTAGGACGAGTCGGCTAAATGATTCAGCTATTAATATATTTAAAAATTATTGGTCAACTTTTCAACCATTCAACAAGCTCTCTCTCCCGCTTCCACAAGTTAAGAGACTGGTGAGCATAGAATGCGGCTTCTTTCGAATCACCAGGTTGATAAGACATTGGGACTGTTTGGGGAAGTCTTTTTTTCCCAACTAAATAATCGATGACATTTGGATTTACTTCTTTCGCTTTGTCTAAGAGCTTGTTCAATTTAGGAGAAAGACCATTCATCAAGTACTCAATTAAAACAAGATTGTACGCGCCATCCGCAGTATAGTCTTCCTGGAATCTATCTAGTAAGTTCTTTGCTTTTTGGTAGTCTCTTTTTTGGACATACATGATAAAGAGAACGTATCGGACACCTTGGTTATCGTTCTCGTTGAGTATTAGTAGTTCTTCAAAATGCTTAACAGCCTCGTCCGTTTTAGCTAACTCAGCTAGTGTCAGGGCATAATTATATTTCGCCCTCATGTATGGTCTTGTTTCCAAAATAACCCAGAACATACCTTGATTATCTTTGTCTTCGAGAAAGTCCTTACCTAACTCTCTTTCCCCTGCTTCCATACCTTGTTTGTACCAGTCCAGAGCTTTAAACGGGCTCGTTTCCGCATCTCCTAGCAGGTTATAAGCATCTGCGTTGTTCGAGTCCAATTTCAATGCCTCTTTTGCTAGTTTCTTTTGTTTTGGTCCATTTGTCTCGAAAGCTTCATAAACGAGATCCATTGCCTTGTCTCGATCTGTTAACTCCCGATTTCCTCTAGGATTTGGCAGGTTTATGAGATTGTTCACATAATTATTAAGTTCATCTATCGAATCGAAATCCTGTCCTTGGATCGCTTCTGTAGCCTCACGCATGGTCTTTTCCAGCACCATCCGATTGAAGGGACCTTCCTCAAACTCATCATCTTCATCCATATCTTCTAAAAACATTTCATCGAGAAAGTCTTCATCATCCATATCCAACATTTCGTCCAAGAAGCCTTCCATCATCTCTAATTCTTCCTTTAAACCATCTTCCAATTGACGATATGCCCTTGAAACGGAGGTAACACTTACACCATACATTTCTGCTACATCCTTTTGCGTGAAATAGGTGAACGAAGGCAGATTCACATCCATAAAATAATGTAACGCTGCTGCAAAGACTTCTGGTTTACGGATTGTCGGGTGAGCTTTATGACAATAAGCATTCCATAGAAGTTTAGCAGACTCAATGAGATCATCCGGATCATCTATAAGTTCCTCCACTTGTTCTTCGTAAAGGTCCGCTACCATTTCATATATAGGATCGTCCCATTCTATTTCCATTTCTGTATATGGAAAAAAGTTTTCTCCTGTGATGAACGACTTCACGTAATCAGGATAATTTTTATCCATGAATTGCTTCTCATCGGTAATTTCACTGTTTTCAAGCTCACTCTTTATAATGGTTTGCAATTCTTTAGATTCTTTAGCCGGAAAATCTAGAGGAAATGCCCAATAGGAATAGTAACTGCCATAAGGAAGCAGGTGGCCAAATAATAGCCCACCAACCTCTAACTGAAATTCTTTCCTTTTAATTTGCACCTTTATCTTTTCTGCTGTAAAAAGGTCTTCTACCTCCAACCATTCATCATCTATAAAATTTGTAATAATGGAAAAACTGGAGCTAGTATCAAGCCATGTCTCTAGTTGTTTTAGGACAGAAGGGCGGACTGATTTTTCCTTCTGTTTCTCTTGAATGAATTCCTCCATAATAGTGTGACCAGATTTAAGCGGGACTTTAAAGGTTATCCACATAAGTATAAGTGTAGCAGTAAGACTTTCATCATCTTCACTCAAAGGAATGGAATCCAGATGCTTGTCTATTATTTTGGAAACTTCAAACTCATGATTTATCTCACCATAGTTAACAAGCTCAAATTGCATTCTATCTAATTCGCTTCCAACAACTTGATCTAAAGAAACTACGTTGCTCATACAGCATTTTTTATATTTTTTCCCACTGCCACATGGGCATGGATCATTCCGTCCTACATTTCCCATATCGAAATCCCTCTTTTACTGAGTATTATTACCGTTATTGTCGCATATAGAGGGATAGTGTCAAGTGATTATAGTTTCCTTACTGAACAATCCAGTAAACCATCTCATAGACATTAAAAAACAGATGGCTTTACCCATCTGTCGTTACTTTCAAACTATCTACACTTGTCTCAATTTTTATCTTTTTTTGTTTTCATGTTTCCTTTAAAATCTGTGTACACTTCTAGTAGGCCAAGCTTTTCAGCTTGCTTATAGAGTTTTCTTGTACGTTCATGCGATTCACGAAGGGATAATTCTCTTTTTTCTAAAAGACTCATACCATTATTAGAATTTTTCATGATTTATTCCCCTTCCTTCACTATCTAACTTAATTTTATCATAATAATATGCTAGTGCGCACATATCTGCATAAAATTTCACAGAACGCTCATCCTCGTGATTAAATCCATCTTTATTTTCACTTTGAATATTTAGAACACCAACTATTTCCTCACCTATCTTTATAGGTACCCCCAATATGGATTCATATCCGTGCTTAGGAGCAAACCCTTCAGTGAAAAATTCACTTTCTGTAATGTCGTTTATTAATAAGGTTTTGCCATATGACCAAACATGGCCCGCGAAACCCTCATTTTTCTTGAATCGGCGCTTTCTCGATGATGAAAACTCAATCCTATTGTACACATACATTTCTAATTCGTTATCTTGATTAATAAAGTATATGGATGAAGACTTATCTGCATGATCTTTTAATAGAACAGTGTTACACTCATCCAGCACGTTATTATAAAACTCCCATTTCCAGTTAGACTTTCCTTCATTAATTAATTGTAGAAGTGATCTTACAAGCCTGCTTGAATTCTTATGATGCCGTATATAAATATCCGAAATATAAGACTCAAAATTTAGGTCTTCCGTTTTTCTATCTAACTCCTCCATTATCCCTTCTATCAAAAGTTCTAATTCTTCATTACGTTCTTTCAATTCTTTATAATCTTTTATAAGCTTTTTGTTGGTTACTATTCCCCCATCCCTAAAGTCCTCATCATAGAACCAGTTAGGTAGGTTAATGCCAGCAAAAGGAATTTGATATGAGTTAGATCTTAGGTACCTCGCATACACTACAGTAGACGCAGCTACACCATAACATGCTCCTAAATATAAAACTGCCTCAAGCAAGGATATATCCCAGCTAATAACACTCTTTATGATCGTTTTAAAGATAGATCCTAATGAAAAAAGTAATATAACGGTGACAAGGAAAGAAAAAAAGTAAGACAAATATTTTTTCAAATTATTTGACATATTATCCCCCTTCACAAAGATAATTCGGCAACTAATTACAAATTCCTTCTTCATAATAATAAATCCCTTTTGATAATATAAGTACTACAAAAAGGGGAATTTATAGCGGGAAATAATGAGTTTCAAACTCGTTTATCCCTATATTTCACTTTCTAATATTACTGATTCAGCACACTCAATTCACTCTAGCATGCTCCTTCAAATTATAGATTTCCATTTAAGTTCACAAATCATATTTAGTATTGCAACATAAGCAATTCGACTTTCCTTCCGTTTACCTTGGTCAGTGGAGACTGTTTTTACTAAAGCGTCATTCTGTTATCTCTTTTGCTTTACCACTTGAATCAACTGTTTCCTGTAAATCTAGATCTTTTCACATATAACTAAGGTAGCTTTTAACAATCCAACAAGTTTCTATGGTTAAAATTTTCTACATTTAAAAGTTGCACAAATTGCAATTCCCTCTTTCAAATGTCAAACTTGAATTATTCAAATTGAAAGGATATACGGTGAACCATTATGATCGAAATAAAAACTTCCACACTAAGTGATGGGGAATTTAATAGAGGGGTTTTCGCTAAAAGTGATATAAAAAAAGGAGTAAGCTTCCATATAGCCCCTGTCATTCCTTACCCTAATAAACAGCACGAATTAATAGAACACACCGTTCTCGAAGATTACGTATTTGAATATGGAATAAATCATACCGCCGTTGTTTTAGGATATGGCATGCTTTTTAACCACTCTTATACGCCAAACGCGGACTATAAAATCAACTTTCATGACCATACTTTTGAATTTTTTGCCCACAAAGATATTAAAGCTGGTGAAGAAATATTGATTAATTACAATGGTGATGTTGATAATGAGGACCCGCTTTGGTTTAATGAGGAATAACGTCTAAGATCTGCTCTTTGATAGGAAGCAGGTCTTTTTTCTAAGTATCATAATAATAATTTAGCCATTCCAAGAATATTAGATGTTGCACATTTGTCATAAAAAGATATGACGTACAAATCATGATTACAATAGGAATATTCATCGTAGCCTTAGTAAATCTAGTCGTCGTACTAATAGACAAGATGAACAAAAAATAATCCACCCGTTAACGTCTGTGCTGGACTGACAGGTGGATTATTTTCACAAAGGTTCCACAGCGACCGTACTACTGCGGATATACTATCGATTTGCCGAAGCGTTGGAGCGCTTCGGCTTTTATTATGTGTGTATTATAACTGATAACATGATTTTTGCAAATTCGCACTTACAGTTATCTTATCAAGCCAGAACTGTGTTAAAATTCATACAATCTAATGTCCTTATCAAATATAAACTACTCCTTTACAAACTTCCATACTCTTCCACAATAGCCTTATTTGCACAAAACTCATAAAACTCTTTTATTAGTTGATCAACATCATGTTTTCTAACTATTTTTTCTAACCACACTTCTGGAATTCCATCCATTTTATAATACATCCCTGCCAATGATCCTGTTATGGAAGCTACCGTGTCCGTATCTTCACCTAGATTCACCGCTTTCAGAATAGCATCTTTAAATGAGGTTGTGTTTCCTAAACACCATATCGCAGCTTCAAGCGTATGAACTACATAGCCGTCTGATATAATTTTTTCTTGTGGTGTTCCAAAAAAGTCTTCATCTAAGATACGGTTATAGTGTTTCAACTCTTTTGAGTATTCATGATCTTCTTTGAAATTCTCTGTAAAAAGCTTATGTACATCTTGTAGTGAATTCTCAAGAGATCTATTATGATAAATTCTCAGTAATAGCTCCACATATATAATGGAACCTACTATTGCCCGAGGATGTGCATGAGTAATTTCAGTATATTTCTTTATAATCTCAGATTTTTTTACAAAGTCAAATTCATTATAAAGTCTGAAAACTAGCGGTGAGATTCTCATAATGGCGCCATTTCCATTATCATACTCAGATTGGCCACCGCATTTTTCAGGTGAAGTCCCATTTTTATAGTTAGTGATAGCATCAGCTGTAGTTCTTCCAATATCAAACATCTTTCCAAAAGGGGTTAAATACCCCTTATCTTGATATTGAACGAATTTTTTCATTAAATCATCTATAGTACCTTGCTCTTTTATATTCTCAGCCAAGCACAAAGTTAAAGAAGTATCATCAGACCATGTTCCTGGGGGTTGATTATATGTGCCATAACCTGTTACATCTTGAACATTAAACGTGCCTCTTTTCTTGAATTCAACAGGAACTCCCAGTAAATCCCCGATGATTCCACCATATAGAGTGGGTTTGACTTTTTCCTTAAAATTTAGAAAAAGAAAACTTTTACTGTCATCTTCCCATCTATCTATCATTCTTCTACCGGTCATATTTTCACCTCTCCTAGTCTATTTGTTAGTATGCTATCCCACCTTTACTTAATTTTCCTGTTGAAATATCTAGTTTAAAATTCACTCTATTTCTTCCAAATTTATCAATATGGTTGGTATCTCCATCGCAAACAATAGAAACATGTTCTGGTAGTTCCTGAAAAAACTTCATTTCGTACCCTTCTAGACTACTAATCTCATAAAGGTAATCTCCATTTAAATTTAAAGCAGTTATATTGGTTTTTTCCAATTGACTCATGATCAGAATGGTTTTATTGCTAATAAAATAACCAACATCTCTTAGCTCTTCTGTAGTAATTTTATTTATATGCCCATTGAAACTCCATTCTAGTAATCCTTTTGGTAAGTCATACATCATTAGCAAATTCCCATCAAAACTATAATAGTAAACCCTAGTTGAAATAAATTTTTCTCCTGTATCAATGATAATATATCTGTTAGTAGTATTCTCAGAAGCAGTAATTATATGGTCCAATTCAACACTCACTTTTTTATCAAGAAAAGACCAACTAACTTGGTTACTCTGATAAAACAACTTATCTATCATTGCTTACCTCTTTTCTATTTAAATAATGGTGTAAATAATCATTCCATCTATTGAGGGATTAGTAGTTATTAACAACATATGTAGAACTATAATTAATATCCTTTAAAAGAAGTAGCATTTTAAGGTTTATTCAATCTGGTAATCGATTGACGGGAGTAGGTTTTTGAGTAAACTATAAACCAAATGTTTAACCCATAAGGTGAAACTATATCAATTTCCCATACAATTTTTCTGCTTTGTGCATCTCTTCTAATAGTGGATTGTTATAATCGCTGTAACTGTCCATATAAGCTCTTACACCGCCAGCAATATTTAAATTATTAATACTATTTTCTTTTTCTAAAGCGATTAATGCCTTCTTATACCTCTCATAGATTAACTGAAGAACTCCACTTTTTATTTCAATAAAACACTGCTTTTCAAGTAATGCTATAACTATTTCTATTTGGGTTAATAATCCAGCTTTCTTATCCATAATGTCCTCCTACCTACCATGACCAATTCTTATTTCATTTAGCTATACTCAAAGTCTAGTATCAACTTCATAATTCTTAAGTTTAAAAGGGGAGGTTTAATATAACCTGAAGTGCCTATCAAGCTTTCCACTGATTGGATTTAATGAAAAATAGAAATCTGGATATAAGTTATTTTCTTTTACCCATTCAACAACGAAATATCTATATTAAGATGACCCTCAAATCTTGATATTCCTAGTTCATCAGATGAATGCAAACAAAACCGAATTGTTCCATCCTCGTTAAAACCGTCTAATTAATAAAATTAGTTTTTCATTTTCTATATATAGGTAATCTGTAATGTGTTTCTTAGTTTTTTCTACATCTTGTTGGTTAAATATCCAATTTATTGATTTTCGGAGTTTTTCTAATATCCTCAACCAAGTCAAAATTAATCTCTTAAAAAGAGAATGAAGCAACTTTTTATCAGTTGCTCCATGACTGCAATTATAATAATTTTAATTGTTAACTCTGTTATGTTTGCTTAAAACTAATTCATAAAAAAAATCAAATGCTTCATTTTCACTATTAGTTTCTTTAATTATATAGTGACCCCCCCGCTCTTTTGTTTTATAAACTTTCCACATACCCTTATCAAATGCACATCCCATTACAAGCGAAGCATCTGATATCTTGTCGAGCATCATAATATATTCACCTATGTTCAGTTTTTCAGATTCAAATCTTTTTAGAAACTCTTGCTTAGTCATGTTATTTTAACCTCCTAGTATTTCGGAATGATTCCAATCATTTCTAACATCTCAGCATTTAATGGTGTTACGATTTGTTCTGCTCCGCCATTCATTAGCTTCTCTCCCGTAGAACTATTTATCCACGGAGCAGCAGTACCTTTTACTCCATATGTTGCATCTGTATTTCCAATCACATTATTTATATTGTTCTGAAAGTCGTCGTAATGCGCCCTAAAATCTATAAAGTCTACATTAGAAATTGGATTCTTTCCATTTGCCACAATAACTTTATTTAACTCTTCAAGATTCCCATTTCTTATAGAATCAATAGCATCAAAATAAGATTCATTATCAAAAGTTCCAACGTGTCTTGCCGAAGGGTTTTCTAGATAAGGTATAGCACGTTGATCATAAGTGTATGGAATTCCATTATCAGGTAAAGTAGTGAAATTCTCTCCACCCTTTCCGCCAACTCTATCCCATTTTTCTGGTAATGGGTTACTTCTGTGAATTGTCTGGATTGAATCGTCAGCAAATCCCATCTTATCTGGCCAGTCTATATTCATTCTCCCATCAACAAATCCCTCTGGCTTCAAAAACTTCATGTCGGAGACAACAGTAACATCACCTTTTACATCAAATGCTGCATATGCTTCTTGAATCTTTGCGAATTTTTGTTCACTTGTTAAATCTGTTCGTTTGCCTATGTCATTGATATGGTTAAAGTATTCTCCTGGATTATTAAATGTAAGGCCCTTAGTAACCCTAACCCCACCAGCTTCCTCAACAAACTTCGCACCTTTCGTTAATTTTACCGCTTTATCGATACCTTTGGTACCCACTACGGCAAGCGCAACTTCTCCGAATGCACGTCCAAACCAATTGCCGCGGCTTTCGGCGTCGCCGTTGATGACGTCGTTTTCCCACGACTCAGCGATAGCATTCCAGATGTTTTTACTAGTTTCTACAGGATGTTGGACGAAATAGACGATTCCATTAATTGTTTCAACGGGATGGGTAACGATATTCCATAGACCCTCTACAGTAGAAACTACTGCGTCTACTATCCCATCAATAAATCCTGTTACGGAATCGGAAACCACGTCAAACCCTTCTTTAATTCGATCCCATATGGATTTCTTTTCGGGTTCTTTGAGTTCTAAGGAATTCACTTTTCGGTCAGCTTTTATGTAGAGTTCCATGGAGTGATCTAGGAAGCGATGCAATTCGTTTACATGTTCTTCTAACTCGCGGATTTGCTTAAGCGCTTCATCTAGACGTGGACTAATATTTCGTCTATGTAGGATATTTGGATCAATATGATATCGGATGGACGACAAGGAATTCTCTGCATGTCTCAATCGAGAGGCAATATCCCTTAAATCATGATCCACATATCTGACCCTATTTACTTTTATATCAATCTGCGACAAATCTTTTCCCCCTTTCTCATGACTATCATGACTACCCACAAACTGCATAAAGTTTTATAGATAATTCAAAATAAAAATCCGTCTAATATATATGAAAATTTTACCAAATAAGTAGCAAATAGATAATCATACGATAGTCACAAGATTGCGAGATGTTTTATAGGTATAAGTTCCTGCAATTCTTCTTTCATGGCACTTTATCACTAAAGTCTGACGGGTTACCGTGGAATTCTCAATAGATCAAAAAAAGACCTGCCCTTCAACTAGAGCAAGTCTTTTCTACGAGCCTCAATCATTCCTTTAACCATTTTAGGATTCGGTCCTCCTGTAATCTTCCTTTTTTCCACAAAAGATCTCGGATCAACAATTTTTTGCCAGTCCTCTTCGCTAATTTCCACATCTTTTAACCACTCATTAAGCTGATTAACATCTACCTCATACAATTCCTTCTCCATACTAGTTGCCTTTCTAGCCACAATACTTGCCTTTTGATGTGCTTTCCGAAAGGACACACCATAGTCCCGTGCCAAAACATCGGCTAATTCGGTAATCGTAATCATATTTTCTCGTGCTTGCTGCAAAGCTCTCTCTTCATTAAATTCCATGGTTAAAAGTACAGCTGTCATAAGTCGAATGACTCGCAGCCCTTTACGAAATCCCTCATATAAATGAGGCTGAAGATCGTCTTCCGTATCGTTAATATCCCCATATGGCGTATTGTGAATCATATGAAGAACCGTTAACCCTTCTCCAGCGACGCTACTGGATAGAGCACGCGAATGCTCGATGGAAACTGGATTTCTTTTTTGTGGCATAATACTACTGATTTGTACGTAAGCATCCGAAACCCGAAGTAAGCCTACTTCCTTAGACGCCATTCTTAAGAGTTCTTGAATCCATCTCCCCATGTTCGTCATCATGCTTATTAATGCCTGGGCAGATTCAATCAGATAATCCCCTGTTGCAATAGCGTCGTATGAATTTTCAACGAGCCCATCAAATTCTAGCAGCTCCGCAACTCGCTCTCTGTTAATAGGGAATCCGGTTGTCGTGATTGCCGCGGCACCCATCGGAGATTTGTTTACGGTAGAAAAGGCATTTTCCAACCTCTGAATATCTCTGCTCAAGTTGTCTGCTATCGCCAACATATAGTGACCAAAGGTTGTCGGTTGGGCAGGCTGTGTATGAGTATGTGCTGGCATGATTGTCTCGACATGTTCTTCTGCCTTTTCCAGGATAACTCGATAAAGGATGTCAGATTCTTTTACCATAGCCCTCAAATAATCGCGTAATACGATTCGATACATGGCCTCGCCCATATCATTTCGGCTCTTCGCAATATGCATTTTACCGGCTAGTTCATCCCCAATTATTTCCCCTATTTTGGACTCAACTAGGAAAAATAAGTCCTCATATTCAGGAGAATAATGGAGAGTTGATTTATCCAACTTTTCTACCTGGGCAATCCCTCTTAATATTTCGTTTGCTTCCGCCTCCGTTAAAATGTCCTGCTCCGAAAGCATCGTTGTATGCGCTTTGTGTATCGAGAACATCGCTTCAAAGAGATGTTCTCGCTGATCATAGAACACAGGCTCTAACAATTCCTCGATGTACATCTTACCAGGAAAATGCTTTCCGTCCCGTTTTTCAAATTCGTCTTTAAGCAAAACCATAAGCCACCCCTTCCGACACGCTACTATCTACAGTGAATTTTCTGTTTTAACTCCAAAAAACTTGGATGATACGAAAAGAACAATGGCGATTAGTCCGACCTGTATCATTCCATAAGCAGCTGCTTGACCAATATTAAACATTCTGAGTTGATTCATAATTTCAATAGAAATTGGTCGATTTCCAATCGTATATAATAAAACCGATGTAGGGAATTCTCCAACTGCCTGAACAAACGCCAATAATGTACCACTCAACACACCTGGCATGATGATTGGAATGACCACTCTTCTAAATGTATAGATCCATTTCGCCCCTAAGTTCTGAGCAGCCTCTTCAATTGAATCATCCATTTGCTCTAAAACAGCCGTTGTCGATCGCACGACAAGTGGTATAAACCTTATAAAATAGGCCAGCGGCAATATCCAAAACGTTCCTACTAGTATTTTCCCGAAAGAAAAAATGGAAGGCTGATTAAAGGCAAGAATGAGATTCATCCCAACAACTGTAGCTGGAAGAGCCCATGGAATCATGACTAAGATATCTAATAGGTTTTTCCCAAAGAACTTTCTTTTTACCAATGCATAAGAAGTAATAATCCCAAAAACAAAGACTCCTAAACAAGCAATAAACGCCATAATTAAACTGTTCCGAACGGGATCCCAGATTTCCGGATCATTAAATAATAATGCAAAATTCTCTAAACCAAATTCCTGTGGGTACGTCTGCCACGTCCAACCGCCCTCCGGAACAAGGGAAAGAATAAGTAACGTAACGTGCGGAAGCAGGAGCACAATCATTGCTAGGATCCCAATGGTGACCATCGACCATTTCAGAATAGGATTACTGACCTCGCTTCTATGCGCACCAATTCCTTTACTGGCCATCCGGTAGTCTTTACGATTTTGGAACCAACGCATAAATAATAGGAAAGAAATGGACACGGCCGAAAGAATCATAGACTGAGTAGCCGCCATTTCCAAGTCGCCATTTATTTTAGAAAAATAGATTTGTAAGCTTAAAACACGATAACCGCCAGCTAACAAAAAGGGAGCACTGAAAGATGCCATCGACACCATAAATACTAGTAACGAAGCCGCAACTAAACCTGGTGTTAACAGGGGTAATGTTACTTTAAAAAACACGTTAAAACGACTTGACCCTAAATTGTACGCCGCTTCCTCTAATGATGGGTCTAGATTATTTAATGCTGAGGATGTCGTCATATAAAAATAAGGATACATGGTGTACGCATGAACAATTAAAATACCTGCTACTCCACCAATGCTGAACGGAATTTCCGATAGATGTAGGAAGTCCTTAATCGCGTTGGGTACCAAACCCGCTTCCCCATATAAAAACATAAAGGCCATGACACCGACAAGCGAAGGAAGTACAATTGGCATAATGGCAACACTGGAGAAAAATTTTCGTCCAGGAAAATCATAACGATTAAAGATATAAGCTAACGGCACCCCTATTAATGCACTGAATAAAACAGACAATAAGGAAATATAGACAGAGTTCCAAAGTGCTTCTAAATTAGCCTCTGCTTTAGCCCCGAAGAAATCAGCGTAATTTTGGGGAGAAAAGGCACCGGCCTTTTTAAAACTTTCTATTAACGTTTCGATAGATGGATAAAGAACATATCCAACTAGAACTAAAATGATTGGTATGAGGAGTAATATCGTTTTCCTTTTTTCTGCATTTAGCATCTACATCACTCCCTTACCTTTGGAACGATTCGAATTTGATCTTCAGGTAACTGAACGTTAACCGTACTACCTTCATTAAAGTAAGTACTCGGTCCTCTGTTCAAGTCTGTAGCCATCACTCTTAAACCTGATTCAAATACAACGGTCGTGTGAACCGATGCCCCAGTAAATTGAACAAGTTCTACTTTTCCAGAAAATATATTCCTTCCACTTAAGGAATCGTTGCTTACCGTAACGGCCTCTGGCCGAATCGACATAACCAGTTCGTCATTAGGGTTTGAAAGCCCAATGTTTAATTCGGTATTTTTCACATAGATGTCTCTTTTCAATTCACTAGCATGATAGACAACTTGTTCATCCAAAAGCTTATCAAAACGAACGGATATTAAATTGGTTTCGCCAATAAATTCCGCTACAAAGTCATTGACCGGTTTCTTATAGATTTCTGTTGGTGTACCCACTTGTTGACATTCTCCAAAATTAAAAACGGCAATACGATCACTCATAGATAAAGCTTCTACTTGGTCGTGCGTTACATATATAGTCGTAATCTTGTAATTACGCTGCAGGCGTAAAATTTCATTCCGCATTTCATCTCTTAATCTAGCATCAAGATTACTTAAAGGCTCATCCAACAATAATATGTCGGGCTCAATGACAAGTGCACGTGCAAGGGCTACCCTTTGCTGCTGCCCACCACTTAATTGACTAACCTGACGACTACTATAATCGATTAACCGAACTTTACTAAGAACATCCTCCACTTTCTTTTTAATGTCACTCTTAGAAAGCTTTCTTACCTTTAACCCAAAAGCTACGTTTTCAAAAACAGTCATATGAGGGAATAGGGCATAGTTTTGAAAAACCATACCCGTATTTCTTTTTTCCGGTGGAACTGTTGTCATATCTTTATCATTAAATTTAACTTTTCCTTCTGATGGGTAATAAAAACCGGCAATCATTCTAAGAGTTGTTGTCTTCCCGCATCCACTCGGACCTAGAAAGGTAAAGAATTCGCCCTCATTAATAAGTAAACTTAGATCTTTGACTGCCGTGATATGACCAAACCGTTTTGTAATCGTTGACAAATCTACTACGGACACTATACAACAACTCCTCTGTACCTATTCTTCGCTTTTGTCTTTTTCTGTGTTTTTAATATTGTTATCCCAGTACTCCATCCACTCTGGGGATTTTTCTTGGAACGTTGCCCAATCTATATCCATTGGTTTAATTTCCGTTTCCGTAATCCAAGCTGGTAAATCTTCCACGTCACTACGTGTTGGGATACGGTAGTACGTTTCAGCCAATAATTTTGCCGCTTCCTTTGTATTTACAAACTCGTAGAATGCTTCAGCCGCCTTAGGATGTGGCGCATCTTTTACAATTGCAATACCTTCTGTTAGAACTGGAGTTCCACTTTCAGGAATCACATAATCGAAAGGATATCCTTTTTCTTCTGCCAACATGACCGTATCCGGCATGTTCCACACGGAAAGAGAACCTACGCCTTTTGCCACTTGGTTGTACATAATTTCTGGGTTTGCTGCGTATTCTTTTGTGTTTTCATCAAGCTTTGATAACCATTCATACCCTTCATCTGGGCTTTGCGTATCTTTATAGGTCCGATAGATGATTGAAGAATAAATAGTGCGCATTGTACCAGATGCTAACGGATAGCGAATAATAATCTCATCTTTCCATTTCGGATCTAGAAGATCATCCCAATCCTTAGGTGCTTCCTCTTCGGAAATTTCTTTCGTGTTGTACAAAATAACCTCTGGAGTGATAGAAGTCCCGGACCAATTCCAATCTTCATCATGGTACATCGGGTCTAAAGCATCTGCATAGGAAGGCTTATACTCCGCAAGTAATCCTTCGTCTTTGGCTTGATCGAAGTTAACTTGTGGCGCTCCCCACCATACATCCGCTTGTGTGTTATTTTTTTCAGATCGAATACGATCCAAAATCTCTTGGGAACCCATGTCTAAAAATTCCATGTCAATGCCATATTCTTCTTCAAACTGCTTTTCAAATTCACTTAAAATGTCTTTTCCGTGAGGTGAGTAGACGACTACCTTATCCTCTAATTCATTTGTACTCTCTTCTGACTCACCTGAGGATTCGTTACCTGACTTCTCTTCTTCGGATGCCTCTTCACCTGAACCTCCGGCCATACACCCAACTAATACAAACCCTAACGCCGCAACTAGCATACATGCTAAAAATACCTTCTCTTTAAAGACCTTCACATCTTTACCCCCTTGATTAAATATCCAAAATAAGGTCATTCTCCTTCAAAAACAATGCAACTGCGCCAATAATCCCTGCCTCTTTTCCAAAAGTTGTTGGTACCACTTCACAATCCTGTGGAGTAAATCTCTTGATAATGCCCTTCAACTTCTGTTCAAAAACCGGATATGAGTTGGTGACACCACCTCCTAAAATGATGATTTCCGGATCGAACAATGAAGCATAGTTGGCAATGGCTAATGCTAGATTTTCTATAGCTGTATCAATAATTGGCCCAACCTGTTTGTCACCTTGTTGATACAATTGAAAAGCCTCTTTTGCAGAGACTGGCTTACCAAGTAATTTGGACACTTGCGTCCCGATAGAGGAGCCGCCCGCAACACTTTCTAAAAAACCATACCCCTCATATACAGGATGATAGTTGGCAGCATGTTGGCGGTCTGTAACCATATAGCCAATCTCCCCAGCGCTATAATTACTACCTCTATATAACTGACCATTTAACAAAATCCCACTCCCAACACCTGTTCCAATCGCGACGTATATTAAATTAGAATGTCGACTCCCTGCACCCTTCCAATGCTCCCCTAATACGTTTATATTCACATCATTATCTATATAAATGGGAAAAGAGAATAATTCTTGTAATCTATCTTTGATAGGAAAACTCCTCCATTGTAGTGCGGGCGATTCAACCACGATCCCCTTTTCACAATTTGCGATTCCTGGTACTCCAACCCCCATCCCTAAAACCTTATCGCCATCGATATTCAGCTCTTCCAGCATCGCTTGAACATCATCTTTTATCCTTCTGAATAATTGCTGATCTTTAAAATCTGTAGTGGGAAATTCTCGATACGTACAGATTTCACCGTCTAGATTGGCTATCCCAGATACAACATTTGTTCCTCCAATATCTACTCCAACGATATAGGCAAAATCAGGATTGAAGACGAGATGAACTGGCTTCCTTCCCCCTACCGAAGTGCTTTCTCCACTACCAGTTTCATAGATCCATCCCTCTTCAATCAGTTGATCCACCAACGCAGACACCGTCGGCTTACTTATGTTCAACCGTTTGGAGATATCAACTCTAGAAGTTGGTTGATTGGCTCTTATTGACCCCAGCACGAGTTTTTTATTCATATTTTTTATATAAGCAGCATTGCCCTTTTGTACCTTCTTCATTGTTTAGCCCCTTAACATGTGGATTGTTTATTTATCTTCACATTTTTATGAAAACGCTTAATTTTGTTTGGTTAGTTTAGTTTATTAACCAACACTTCGGAGTATGACTTTTATTTTTGAAAATGGTATATTTACGCTTGTGCTTTGTTTTTCCCCCTTTCAGCATGCGTTTTTTCCCTCTCCACAGGCGAATATTCCCCTTCGGTTGTTTATTTAAGGAGGTGGTTAAATATCCCCAATTGGCCAAATACTCCAATTGAGTACTTTTAACTATTTTTCTCTGAGCACTATTTTGGAAAATAACTTCTATTTGGAAGACTATATATAAGAAATATTTTCTCGTGAGTATCATTTGAGGTCTATGACCATATACCTAAAGAATGAGAATCGACTTATTTGCAAGAAAAGAGGAAGAAGCGTGAGGATGTTTAAGAAAAAACGAGCAGAGAATCAATTTTGCTTAATTTTCAGCCCTTGTCACGATTAGGCTTTTTGAATACCCTCAAAAGTACATCAACAAGCTTAGTTGATTCGTAAAGTTAACTAACCACACCCTTACTTCTTTTTAGTAAGCGGTTACTTTTCGGAGGTGGTCCACAATGTATAACTAATGTTTAAAACAAAATATCCTTCCAAAAAATCTCCCTTAACATCCACTAATTATCCTAAAGACGTCACACACTAAAAGAGAAGCACGTTAAAAGTAGAGAGGAGAATATCTATTGTTTAAAAAGTTAATGTTATCTCTCTTAAGCCTCACCCTAGCTTTCCCTATCGCATTACCTTCTGTTACAAAAGCAAATACTTCAGATGTGCAACACAATCAGGAGCTCTGGAGTGCTGTTAAACCACTCGACACCATAACGAGCTTTTTAAATACGGGTGCTCACCCTGATGATGAACGAAGCCACTTGTTAGCATACCTATCCAGAGGGCTTGGAGTTCATACCGCTAGTCTTATTGCCAATCGTGGAGAAGGTGGTCAAAACGAAATTGGCGAAGAACTTGGAAATGGGTTAGGTATCATACGATCAAGAGAAATGATTGAAGCCTCCAAAGTTACCGGGGTTAAAGTCTTCCACCTAAGTGAGACGACTAGTGACGAAATCTATGATTTTGGTTTTTCGAAAGCTCCTGGAGACACACTGTCGAAGTGGGGAGAAGAACTCACTTATGAGCGATTCATTCGAAGAATCAGAACATACAAACCGGATATCGTCATGCCTTCCTTCCGTGACGTTGAGAGTCAGCATGGACATCACCGTGCCATTACTCGATTAAGTCTTAAAGCCTTTGAAGATGCTGCAGATCCTACTGTTTTCCCTGAACAACTAGAAGAAGGACTAACAACCTGGCAAATCAAAAAACTATACTTACCTACTTCAAAGGAGCAAGCAACACTAGGAATTGAAATTGGCGCTCATGATCCTGTGTATGATATGACTTACCCTCAACTTGGAGAGAAGTCTAGATACTTACACAAAAGCCAAGGAATGGGCAACGAAGTGGAACCAGGCTCTCGTATCGAGTATTTAGAGCTGATAAAGTCCGCTGTTGGGGATATTCCGGAGCAGGAAGAAAGTCTATTTGAAGGACTTCCGTACGACTTTGAAGACTACGCGGCTAGCCTGAAGAAATCCGACAACAAGATAAAAGGTGCACTAAAACAGGTACAAAAAGAACTAGAAGAAGTAGTAGATGCCTATCCTAGTAGCTCGAAAGTGTTAAAAGAAACACATGAAGCATTAGACAAACTACGAAAAGCAAAGAAAAAAGTAGAAAAGTTCTCCTTTAAAAATGTCGACAAAACCGATTTACTTCACCGCTTAGATGTAAAAGAGGAGCAACTTCAGGAAGCAAGTACCGTTGCAGCAGGACTAGAGGTAACTACTAGTGTTGAAAAACCTGTACTAGCTCAAGGAACAGAAGCAATTGTTACGATTGAGCTTTCTAACAACGGAGATAAAGCATTAAAGCAGGTGACGCCTACATTAAATACGCCGGATGGGTGGAAAGTAGATGGGGATGCAAATGCTATCCAATTAGACCCAGGTGAAAAGAAAACGGTAGAGTTCTCGGTTAAAGTACCTGAGGATGCACCTTATTATAATCCTTATGATGAATCCGTTCTTTCAACGGAAGTAAGCTACCGGTATGGAAAAGAAGAAGTAAGCAGCACGTTCCAACCTGAAGAAACTGTAGCTGTTCTTCCAGAAGTGGGATTGAAAGCAAATCCAGAAACACTAGCCGTCAATACAGCTCAACCTAGAGAAGCCATGACATTCGACATTACGGTAACAAACTATACGCACGCTAGTTTAGAAGCTAATGTTGGCCTACAATTGCCTGACGGATGGGAAGAAGTTCAAGAAAAATCGGTAGCTTTTCATTCTGATGAAACGGAGAAAACGGTGTCCTTTACGATCACACCGCCTGAACAATTAACAGATGAACCGTTTAAGATTGTACCTACGGCAATTGTAAATGGAAAAGAAATAAAGGAATCCGTTCAAGTCATCTCCTACGACCATATCGGAACGTTCTATAACATTCAGCCAGCTGATGTAAAGGGGGTAGCTTTTAACTTAAAATTCCCGGAAGACAAGAAAATCGGTTACGTAGAATCAGGATTTGATCAAGTTGCAGAAAAGCTGTCGGAAGTAGGAATGGATATTACAAAAATCGAAGACTTAAGTTCAGCCGATTTGTCCCAGTTCGATACGGTTGTAACAGGAATCCGCGCCTACCTTTCTCGAGCAGACCTAGTGGAGCATAATCAAAAGCTATTAGATTATGCAAAAAGTGGTGGTCACGTTGTTGTTCAGTACAACAAGCCATGGGATAACTGGAATGCGGAAACAACCGCTCCATATCCACTAACGATTGGCCAACCATCTATTGAATGGAGAGTAACAGACGAGGCGTCTGAATATAACATCTTAAAGCCAGAACATGAACTATTCAATCAACCAAATGTGATTACCGATAAAGACTGGGATGGTTGGATTCAAGAACGAGGATTGTACTATCCAATGGAATGGTCTAGTGAATATGAGACTTTCTTAACGATGACTGACCTGGACGGAGATCAATTTGAAGGTGGTATCTTGTTAGCCGATTATGGGGAAGGAAGCTATATTTATACGAACCTTGTTTGGTACCGTCAGATCCAGAATCTGGTGCCTGGTGGGTATAGGATTTTTTCTAATTTGGTTAGTTATGATGGGGAGTAAAAGCCAAAAGGACTATCGACTTTTTTCGATAGTCCTTTCTTGAATATCTAGTACCTACTATAATTTTACTTTATTTAACAAGCGACAACTCAACTGGAATAAATTCTTCTACAGTTTCACCTTCAAATACTTTTATTGCAGTTTCTACACCTTTTTCACCAATTAATTTAGGTTGTTGAGCGATAGTAGCTGCCATACGTCCTTCTTCTACGGCTGCTTTTGCATCGTCAGTTGCATCAAAACCTACGACAACTACATCTTCCATACCTGCTGCACTAAGGGCCTCTAAAGCACCTAATGCCATCTCATCATTATGAGCAAATACAGCTTGGAAATCAGAAGTACTTTGAATAATATTTTCCATAACACTTAGACCTTCTGCACGATTGAAGTTGGCAGTTTGAGAAGCTACCACTTCAATTCCACTTTCATTATCTACAATATTGTGAAATCCTTTACCTCTCTCATTCGCGGCAGAGGAACCAGGAATACCTTGTAACTCCACGACTTTGCCTTTACCGCCAAGTTGTTCAACGATAAACTCTGCAGCCATTTCTCCACCTTTAACGTTATCGGAAGCAATATGAGCTACTACCTCGCCACCTTCAGCACTACGGTCAACCGTAATAACAGGAATATCTGCTTTATTGGCAGATTCGATTGCTGATGTAATTGCTGCAGAATCAGTAGGATTTATAAGTAAAAGATCTACTTCTTGTGTGATTAAATCCTCAATATCACTAACTTGCTTTGCAGGATCATCTTGAGCATCAACAGTTGTTAGTTCAACACTCGCCTCTTCAGCCGCTGCTTCTGCTCCTTCTTTCAAACTAACAAAGAATGGGTTGTTTTGAGTTGAGATTGATAGACCAATTGACAAAGTATCGTCTGAACTTTGGCTTTCTCCCTCTTCATTCCCAGAATCTGCAGTTGGTGATTCTGTAGAACAGCCGGCAGCAATTAAAAGAACAAGTACAAGTAATCCAAATGTTTTCCAAATATTTTTCATTTTGTTTGACCCTCCTATTGGATAAAAGATTTATTATCTAAACAGCGTATCTAACACTGTTAAGAACGATTTAGGAATGACTAGCTTGCATTTTTTCTATCTAATAAGACGGCGAGTAAAATAACTCCACCCTTTACAACCTGTTGATAGAAGGAAGATACATTTAGTAGATTTAAACCATTATTTAAAACACCAATAATAAGTGCACCGACAAATGTACCAAATATCCAACCTCTTCCTCCAGATAAACTAGTACCACCTAATACAACAGCAGCAATGGCGTCCAGTTCATAAGTTGTTCCTGCGGTAGGCTGGGCAGAATTTAGACGGCTTAATAGGATAATCCCTGAAACAGCCGAGAGCAATCCGGAAATAGAATATACCCATATTTTCACTCGATCTGTTTTAATCCCTGACAATATGGAGGCTTCTTCATTTCCACCAACGGAATAAACCTGTCTACCGAAAACGGTTTTACTAAGCAAAAATAAACAAATTCCATAAAATACAATCATGATAATTACTGGAAACGGAACACCAAATACATAACCGCCACCGATCATTTCAAAAACAAAGCTGTCTGACAATCCAGTGATGGGGCGACCGTCCGTATAAACTAAAGTAAGTCCGCGAAAGATAGTCATCGTTGCTAGTGTCGCAATAAATGGAGCTACTTTTCCTTTCGTTATTGCTAATCCATTGACCGCGCCCATTACCCCACCAGAAAGCGCTCCCAAAAGTACTGCTAAAAATGGGTCCATACCACTCGTTAATAAACCAGCGGTTAAAACACTGGAAAATGCCAATATTGAACCAACAGAAAGATCAATACCTCCTGTCAAAATAACAAAAGTCATACCAAATGCAATGAGCGCATTAATGGAAACTTGACGTAACACATTTAAAATATTGTCGAGAGTAAAGAAATCTTCACTTATAAAGGAAAGAACAATTACGATCATTACAAGGCCAATCATTGGTCCAAGCTTTTGAATGGAATTCTTTATATTTTTGGTCATCCTATTCCCCTCCAGTTGCAGCCTGCATAATTTTTTCCTGATCTGCTTCTTCCTTGTTCAAAATAGTAACCAGTTTACCTTCTCTCATGACAGCAATACGATCACTCATTCCGAGAACTTCTGGCAATTCGGAAGAAACCATAATTATGGAAACCCCTTCTTCTGTTAATTGATTCATAATCTGATAGATTTCCTTCTTGGCACCAATATCGACACCTCTAGTTGGTTCATCTAATATTAGTATCTGTGGTTTAATCGCAAGCCATTTTCCAATTACAACTTTTTGCTGATTCCCACCACTTAAAGACTTAACAAGCTGTTCTCCTCCAGTTGATTTAATTCTTAGTTTTTGAATCGTAACCTTAGCAAGTTCTTCTTCTTTTTTTCTAGACAAAATACCGAATGAAGAAAGTCCTTGTAAATTGGTTAAAGAAACATTATCACGAATCGAAAACGGAAGAATAAGACCTTCATCTTTCCTATCCTCTGTAATAAAACCAATTCCAGCCCTAATGGCATCGACGGGATGTTTAATTATTAATGGCTTCCCATTGAGGATAACGTCTCCCTTCGCTTTATTTGTTTTGCCTCCAAAAAGAGCTTTCATGATTTCCGTTCTTCCCGCACCCATTAACCCAGCTACACCTAATATTTCACCTTTACGGACCTCAAAGGATACCTTTTCAAACCAACCAGGTCTGGATAGATTAGTTACCTTCAATCGAACTTCCCCGGGTACAGTAGTTCTTTTAGGGAAACGTTCACCTAACTCACGTCCAACCATCATTCTTACCACTTCTTCAAATGTTGTATCCACTATATTTTGTGTTCCAATATATTCTCCATCTCTTAAGACTGTAATTCGGTCACAAATGTTAAATATCTCTTCCAAACGATGCGAGATGTATATGATGCTAACACCTGATTTTCTAAGATTATGAATTACATCAAATAGTGAAGATATCTCACGATCCGTTAAAGCAGCAGTCGGTTCATCCATGATGATTAGCTTTGCATTTGTAGATAGAGCACGTGCAATTTCCACCATCTGCTGCTGCCCCACAGACAATTCACCTAATACTTGATCAGGATTTATATCAATCCCTAATCTCTGAAGGCTATTTTTCGTACTCGCTCTCATTTCTTTTTCTTTCAATATCCCAGTTTTGCCATATCGCATTTCTTTTCCTAAAAACATATTTTGAGAAACTGTTAAATAAGGAATCACATTTAATTCCTGATGAATAACTGAAATACCAGCATTTTCAGCTTCCTTAGGATTAGAAAATGTGATTTCTTCACCATTCACTTTAATGGAGCCTTCATCATATTTATAAATCCCCGTTAAAATCTTCATCAGAGTAGATTTACCTGCTCCATTCTCTCCCATAAGAGCATGAACTTCACCCTGTTCCACCTCTAAGTTCACATCTTGTAAGACTTGGTTTCCAGAAAAAGATTTATGAATAGATCTCATTTCTACATAAGGGGTTTCTTTCATTTAACTCACCACCTCTACCTTTTAAAAGATGACACCTGATTGCAATAATACATTTGCATAAGGACTTGCTTCTCCAGTTCTGATTACAACCTTTGCATCTTTACATGCTCTTTTAAAGTCCTCATGAGGAACGTATTCCAGTTCCAAGTCATCCGCTTCTTTCATCAGATTGTTATGGAGTTTTAAATTTTTCACTTTAATTTCTTCAGCAAAAATCATTTTTTCAACTTCCATATCGTCTAAAACAACTGAAAACACTTCATGGAAGGAAGGACTTCCAAGTTTCAAAGCTAAATCAATTCTTTTTACACCGTCAGGAATTGGTAGTCCACAATCCGCTATTACAATCTGATCCGTATGCCCCAGTTTCGAAAGGACCCTAGAAATTTCACTATTCAATATCCCGTGTTTTTTCATGGCTGTCACCTTCCTTTTGTTATGAAATTCTCTACTTCTTCTAAATTAGGGAGCCCAGATTGCGCCCCTACTTTCGTAATAGATATAGCCGCAACTGCATTGGCAAATTTACATGCTTCTTCTTTGCTATAACCCTCTGCAATCTTCACGGCAAAAGCACCATTAAATGCATCTCCTGCACCAGTTGTATCTTTTACTTGTACAGAAAAGGAAGGAATCCTTTTCTCTTCATTCCGCTCATAGAAGGAAATTCCGTCTTCTCCATTCGTAATAATCAACTTATCTTTTAAGGCTCTAGGATTTTCAGAATCCTTTAATAGCGCTGCTGCTTCCGTTTCATTAGGTGTTATATAATCCACCATTTCTAATAAAGAAGTAGGCAAATTATGATAAGGAGCAGGATTTAGAATAACTTTAACCCCAGCATCCTTTGCAATTTTTGCTGCACGGTAAACGGATGGAAGCGGAATCTCTAATTGAAGTAATACAACATCTGAAGATTGAATGGTATCCTTATTTCTTATTAAAACCTCTTCTGTCAATGATGAATTAGCACCAGAATTTACAATAATACGATTGTCATTATTACATAGCAAAATAATTGCTGTACCAGTTTCCAGATATGTAACCGGTTCCACATTACTCACAAAAACTTTATTCTTTCTCAAATTCTCCATGAGTTGGTGTCCAAACATGTCTTCTCCGACAGTTGCAATCATACTTGTATAGGCACCAAGTTTAGCGGCTGCGACAGCTTGATTGGCCCCTTTCCCTCCTGGATAATTAGCCGATCCAAGCCCCATGATTGTTTCCCCTTGTTGAGGGATTTGATCGACATGAACGGTGATGTCCATATTTATACTGCCAATTACTGTTACCCTTTTCTGTGCCATGCCATCATGCCTTTCTTTGTGTAGACTGTCTTTTCAGCAACTTTGCTGGATACTGAACATGTAAGTCATCCTGCAATGTCCGATCTTTCTCAATTATTTTGATAAGTAGCTCTGTTGCTTTTGAGCCCATTTCATAGATAGGTTGTTGAATGGTCGTTAATGTCGGTGATGTTGTTTCTCCTAAAGAAATTCCGTCGAAGCCGACAATTGCTAACTGATTAGGAACGTTAATCCCTAGTTCTTCCGCAGCTTTTATTACACCGATAGCCATAACGTCATTCCCAGCAAAAATACCATCCACATCAGGATTGTTCTTTAATAGTTTAATAGCCACTTCCTTAGCAAGGGAAAGATTATAATTTCCTGTTACAATTAAGTTCTCATTGAACCACGGGTAATGAGAAACGGTATCTATGTAACCCTGAAGTCGCAATTTTGCATTATATACTTGTTCAGGTCCACGTATATGTGCTATTTTCTTACAACCGTTATCCAATAAGTGCTGAACAGCAATCTTTGCCCCCTCATAGTTATCAACCATAAAGGAAGGAATATGCTTTGCAATTGGACGGTCAAGTGCAACAATCGGAACATTCATTCCATTAGTGTGCTCGGCAGTTAACGTACTTGTGACAACAATAAACCCATCTACATATTTTTGTTTTAACACATTAAAGTACTTCTGTTCTTTGACTAACTGATCGTCAGAATTACAAAGCACAAATGTATATTCTTTTCTTGTTGCAATATCCTCGACTGCTCGCGCTAGTTCTGGGAAGAACGGGTTCATTATATCTGGCACAATTAACCCAATCATTTTTGAACTTCTTTTATAAAGGGATCTAGCCAATTCATTTGGTTGATACTCTAGCCTTTCAATCGAAGACATAACTTTCTTTCTCGTTTCATCGTTTACATAGCCATTATTATTTAAAACTCGAGATACAGTGGCCACAGAAACTCCGGCATGTTTTGCTACATCTCTAATAGTTGCCATTATCATTACACTCCTAGCGGCCAATAGGTAACCGGTTACATATATTTTATGAGTTGATTATAAAGCGCTTTCTTTTTAGTGTCAACCCTGTTTTGGATCTTACTGGTCGAACAACTATTTAATCAATCAATATGATTGGAAAGATCGGGACGCTTGGACTCAAGAACAAGGACTGTACCACCCAATGGAATGTTGAATTTCTTAACAATGACCAATCTGGATGGAGATCAATTTGAAGGTGCTATCCTATTAGCCGGGATGCGCTAAATTCAGAACTGATGATCGCCGGTACTAATTTAGTTAGTAATAAGTGAAAAAGATTTATCGATAGCAAAAGCAGGTTGAATTTCTCAACCTGCCTTTTCGACTTTATTAGATGTTCTTCTATATCCTAATTAACTCCCTAGGATAACGAGTTAACACCTCCACCTCACCGTTTTCATTCACATAGACATTATCTTCAATTCTCACTCCGCCAATTTCAGGAATATAAATTCCGGGTTCAATTGTAAAAACCATTCCCGGTGCGACTAAATCTGTATTTAATTCATGTACAGACGGTGCTTCATGGACTTCCATCCCCATACCGTGGCCAACTCGATTGTTAAAGTAATCGCCATAACCAGAATTTTTTATCCATTCCCTTGCCGCGATGTCTATCTTACCTAGACTTTCACCCACTTGAACCGCTTCTATTGCCTTTTGATTGGCTTCAAGTACTATATTATAAATTTTTTCTTGTTCTTTCGTTCCTTCTCCTACCAGAAACGTTCTCGTAATGTCTGAACAGTACCCCTCTGTTCGAACCCCCATGTCGATGAGGAGAAAATCATTATTTTCAATAGCCACTCGTCCCGGGGTTCCGTGGGGAAGCGAAGCTCTTTTTCCAGTTAAAACAATCGGGTCAAAAGATGGGCCATCAGATCCAATTTTTCGCATATGATATTCCAGCTCCGCAAGCAAATCTAGTTCAGTAATGCCAACCTTTGCTACTTTCCTTCCTGCTTCCATGACTTCCTCAATCATATGTATCGCGCTGCGAATTTTAGTGATCTCATCTGGTGTCTTATTAATACGTAAGGAAGTGATAAAGCTTTCAAGATCTGTCCAATTAGATTTAGGAAACTTGCTCACTAATTGCTCATACTGAAAAAGAGACAATTCTCTCTTTTCAACCCCTATCATAGAAGCATCTTTGCTTACGGTTGATGCAAAAACTTGATACGGATCTTCAGAATCAGAAATCGTTACTATATTCTGAATAAAGGACGCATTTTTGGCAGTGTCAAAATCTAGTAAAGGAACAAATAAATATTCATCTTTCCTTTCAGCATCAATTACAAGAGCCATAATTCTTTCATGAGGATTTGAATAAAACCCTGTAAAATAAAAAATGTTTACAGGGGAAGTAATGATTAATAAATCTATCTCTTCATTGTTCATATGATTCCTTAATTTTGCTAGTCTTGAATGAAATGGCTGATTATCCATTTTCTTACATTCCTTTCTACTAATATCTTTCTTGTTATCTCTCATAAGATTTTTCTTTAATAGCTAAGTTAACACTCATTTCACCAAGAACCCACCTTTCAAAGGATCCGTCCGGTCAATCACAAATCGGTGAAATCCAGTAATATAAGCCTTTCCTGTTAACTCAATCTGGGAATAACCGTTATCCATCTCCCTAATCCGCGAATGTACCGTATGGCCTAAAAAGTTCGTGACCGTGTAACCTCCACTCTTGAACAGTCCGCGGTCCTTTTTATATAAATAAGTAACGAAAGCAGTAGCACCATTATAGGGTGAGCGATCAATGTGACCTAACCAATCAATAGTGAGGATTCGAAAGCTGCCTTCGTTGTCCAATTGATAAAATACGATATAGTGGAAACTACCTTTTTTAAAAATTTCCGTTGCTCTCTTTTTCAAACCATTTAAGTGATCAATCGTAAGGGATAGATTTACATCCTCCACATTTATGATTGCCAAGTTGTCTTCATTTACTTGCATCACAGGTGTTCCAGAAATCTGTTCCGTATGTTCTGTTGCCAATTCTACTATTTTAACTTCCTTCACCTGATTTTTTTCATGGTCAAATACTAAGTGCACCCTACATTGGCCTGTGACATAATCAAAAATATATTCATCTTTTACTAGATTACCTGTTTCAGCGAGAACGGTTGCTACTCCGATCATTCCAGAGTTTAGGAATTCCACGTTACCTTCTACATTTCTAAACAGAACTCCTGCATCTGCATTATTTGAAACTGGGGGTGTGATGATGCATAAGATCATCTCGCTATGGCCTCTTGGTTCTTGTAAAATGCTATTCCATTGGGACAAATGGTTGGTTTGATTGAGCTCCTGTTGGTAGGCTTGCATTGAACTTTGTGTCCTAAGTCCATGTTGGGAAATAATACGTAATGGTGCTCCTGCAATATGAACATCAGTCGTATGAATAAAATGGTTTACTCTCAACAGTACCACCCCTTAATGTTCTTCCATCTCTGGAATTAATAGAAAACCTTTCCACTGTGGATCATCATAATCTAGTAAAAATTGATGATGGCCAGTAACCCAGGCAGACCCACCAATATAGTTTATCGTCGCCGGAAAATCACTGACATTCGTAACCTCTGTTATATAGCCACGGAAAATAGAACCAACAATACTTTCATGAATAAACTCTTCGTTTAAACCAAGCTCGCCTTTGGCAAATAATATTGACATTTTTGCAGAGGTTCCAGTTCCACATGGCGACCGATCAATCCCACCAGGAGGAACAACAACCGTATTTTTCACATGTGCCTCTGGATGTTCGGGCGATGTATAGAATTCGATATGCGTTAACCCTTTAATAAAGGCATTTTCCGGATGAACGACTTCTATATTACGGTTCACTTCTCTTCTTATCGCTATTGCTTTTTCAATGATTTCACTAGCATTGGATTTTTGTAACGATAAATTAATTTTATCTGCACTCACTATTCCATAAAAGTTGCCACCATAACCGATCTCCACCGTGACTTTCCCTATTCCATCTACATCAACATCTACTTTTTTATAAAAGAATGATGGGACATTTTTAAAAGAAACGGTTTTTGCTTTTCCATTTTCTATTTCGATGTCAACTGTTACTAAGCCGGCCGGGGTATCTAACGTGAGTACAGTGAGGGGTTCTTCATATTCAATCAAACCACTTTCGATTAATGCCGTACAAAAACCAATCGTATCGTGTCCACACATTGGCAGATAACCACCTGTCTCAATGTAGATGACTCCAATGTCTGCTTCTGGATGACATGGCTCTTGAAGAATTGCACCGGACATTATGTCATGGCCCCTAGGTTCATTCATCAATACTTGGCGAAACCAGTCATAATGTTTTTTCATATATAACATTCGGTCACTCATCGTATTGCCTACTAATTTCGGAGCCCCGCTGAGAATGGTTCGTGTCGGATTCCCTCCTGTATGCGTGTCTATAGTTGTGACGAGCTTATCTAGTTTCATAGAAAAACACCTTCTTCTTTAAATCTATCTAGACGCAAATGGCTTATGTCTATGGATGGAGGCTTACGGTCTATCATTTCAGAGATTACTTTCCCAGTTATAGCCGATAAACCAATCCCATCTCCCTCATGCCCTGCAGCAATATAGTAGCCAGGATATTGATCCACTTCTGTAACAATAGGTAAATTATCCTTTGTCCAAGGTCTTAGACCTGCATAAACTCTAAGCAAGCTCATGTCCTTAAGTTTCGGGTAAAACCGCATACATCTCCTTGCCATAGTTTTGACAACATCCCAATTAACAGTTGTATCAAATCCAACAAATTGTCTACTAGATCCTAGTAGGAAATTTTGGCTTTGGGTAGGCTCAAACACTAGAGCAACACCGTATTCTTCTGTTTCTTTATCCACTACCCTTTCCCCACCAAACTTTGAAATTAGATATCCAAATTCCATCACTTTTCTTGGGGATACAGGGACTTGACGCGAGGATACTAAAATATGACCTTTCCTTGGAAAAATAGGGATGTTTAGATCCAACATTTTTCCTATTGATGGTGCCCAAACACCACCACAATTAATTACATATTTTGCGGTAACGGTTGCTTCACCCGTTTCTACGATATATTCATATGGGTTTTTGTAAAAAACGTTTTTGACAGGACAATGTGTTAATAATTGGGCTCCGTATTGTCTAGCTCCTTCAAAAAGAGCGTAGGTTAGCATATAGGGGTTTACTGTTGAATCAGACACACACTCCAAGCCACCATATAAATCGTCTGCTAAATAGGGTGATTCAGCCTTTAAGTCAGATCGATCCAGCATCCGAAAGGGCAATCCTGCTTGTTTTTGTGAAGTAACCCACTTCTCAGCCGCAACCATCTCTTCTTCTGTCTCACAAACTAGAATACTTCCAGGCTGTCTATACTCAAAATCCATAGGTAGGTCGTTTACAAGCTGGCCAATCAACCTTTGACTCTCCAGAGCCATTCGACTATCGAATCCAGGGTCCTTGTCAATTGCTAATATATTCCCATCACAATGAGAACTGGTCCCACTTGCTAATTCACCTTTTTCAATTACTGTCACTTCATAACCAAGTCTTGCCGTATAATAAGCAACAGCGCATCCCACAATGCCACCACCAATTATAGCTACCTCTGTATTTAATTGTTTCAATGTCCTTCCCCCCTCCTTTTAAAATTAATGCAAATACCGTGCCAAACAATAGGAAGAATGAAACACTAAACTTTAAAATGATTCACATACATCTGTCGGATTCTGCCTTTCTAGGAAGTTAGACAATTAACGAAAGATGTGTTTAAATTTTTATATAGCTGGAATGAAGAATTCGGGAGGGATTACGGTGAAGCATATCTTACCAACGATTGAGGAGTTAACCAACACGAATTTTTCTGTCATTAATAATCCCCATGAGGATATCGATAAAAAAATCCTAGTAAGCGATACCTTCCTTTTTTGGTACCGATCCGAAACATTACTATCGCTTGCATCTGATATTTTCCGCACCCTATCTACGCTCAAAGTTCCTATAGATAAAATGCCATGGGCAGTTTCGGAAACCATACAACTAAATGAAGATTGGTACAGCATTATTCCATCCATAAAATGTGAGCGCTTACTAGTTGAGAATAACGGGTCTCCTGTTGGATACATAAACACCTCAGAACTAGCATCTACAGCACTATCTAGTTACCACTATTTAAAAACCTACCACGACACCATATTAGAAACTACGGATAGTAGTATTTCCGTTATCGATGAAAACAAAATTACGGTTGCATGGACAAGTGGTGCAGAAAAAATCTTCTCCATTAAAAGAGATGAAATTATTGGACAGCCAATGAACCACTTTTTCGAAGATTCTATGTTAGAAATAATAAAAACAGTGGAGACAGGAGAAAGTGTACGTCGAAAGCAGCACCAACCACGAGAGGATTTGTTTGTTCTGATCAATACGAACCCAGTTAAAATCGGTGACAAAATTATAGGTGCGGTTGTAGCAGAAACAGATGTCACGGATCAAGTTCTTTTAAATAAGGAATTAAACAATGCGAACAAGACAATCAAAAATTTAAGAGAAGAGGTTTCTAGAATTCGGCCATCCTACAATCCATTCCATTCCATCAAAGGGTCAAGTACTGCTATTAGTAAAACGCTAGAAAAAGTTAAACAAATTGGTACAACCCAAGCTAGAGTTCTTTTTTTAGGTGAATCTGGAGTTGGTAAAGAGTTATTTGCAAAGGCTATGCATGATATTCGGACCGGAGATGCAGCGCCCTTTATTCCCGTAAATTGTGGTGCCATACCAGAATCATTGTTTGAAAGTGAACTATTTGGATATGAGAAGGGTGCCTTTTCCGGTGCCAATTCACACGGGAAAAAAGGAAAATTCGAGCTAGCTAAGGGAGGTACGCTTTTCCTTGATGAAATCGGCGAATTACCATTGGAAATGCAAGTGAAACTGCTGAGAGTTTTGCAGGAAGGAACGTACTATGCAGTTGGAGGTACTAAACAAAAAAGGGCAGACTGTCAGATTATTACGGCTACGAATAAAGACCTACAGAAATTAGTAAGTCAGGGGAAATTCAGGGAAGATTTATACTATAGATTAAATATTATTAGCATTACCATTCCGCCACTTAGAGAGCGTGTGGAGGATATAATAGAGTTAAGCCACTTATTTCTTTATGAATTTTCTACAAAGTATAATCGTGAAGTTCAACAAATTCCAAAGGAGATTATGAGCGCCTTATTAAACCACCGATGGCCCGGTAATGTAAGAGAGCTTAGAAATGCAATCGAACGACTAGTTGTCTTTTCTTCAGGAGGACATTTGGACGTGTATGATTTACCATTTGAGCCAAATTCCAATCTTACTAGTCATGAAGATATTCTGTTGAATAAAGCCATACCTATGGATGACAATCAAATAGTACCGTTAAAAGACGCTTTAGCAAAACATGAAAAGATATTAATCGAGGCAGCATTGCAAGAAGTAAATGAGAATAAAAATAAAGCAGCTCAATTATTAAAAATCTCTAGAGCTACTTTATATAATAAGATGAACAAGTTAGGAATAGTTGACTAAGTATCAGAGGAGACAACGCACATAAAAGCGTTGTCTCTTTTTAATCTTAAGCTGATTGATCAACTTTTGTCTCATCTTTTTCATCCAACCAAAAGTGTTTAGCTTTATATCCAAAGTATATCGTTACAATAATACTGACAAAATTCAACCACATAAATGGCAAGTATTCTATGGTAGAAACTCCGAGTACCGCTGTCATGTACACCCCTGCATCTGTCCATGGGACCATTGGTGCTGTAAGAGTTCCCCCAGCTTCCGTATTCCTAGAAAGGACTCTGCGGTCAACCTTCATTTCATCGTACAGCTGTTCTGTAACTTTTGTACCCGTTATCATCGAAACGTACGCTGCACTACCAAACACGTTACCAAAAAATGCGGAGAGAATTGTGGAAACAGTAAGACGTCCGGATTTCTTTTCACCTTTTTCCACCCAGTTTCTAAACATATTACTAAAGGCAGTTAAAACACCAATCTGCTCCATCAAGCCTCCCAAACCGAGCGCAAGTAAAATAAGTGCAATAACACCAAGCATTGCTGTGATTCCACCAGCATTCAGTAGCTGATCTAGAAAATCGATTCCTGACTCAATGGTAAATCCATTATAAGCTGTTGTAATCGCTTCCAAAATATCCATCCCTTGAAATAAAGCTGCCCAAATAACACCTAGTAACGCTCCAAAGGTGATAACTGGAATCGAAGGCTTTTTCAACGCCAATAGGATAATAACAACAACTGCTGGGATTAATACATACCAGCCAATTGAAAAGTTATCTTTTAAAGCTGAAGCTACTATTTCTGCTTGACTTAAATCAGCTGCACTATTGACGTAAAAGAAGCCTACTAGAGTGAATAAAACGGCAGTTATTAAATAGGTGGGCAAACTTATTCGTAACATGCCCTTTACATGGTCAATCACATCAAGCTTGGATAAAGACGCGGTCATCACCGTCGTATCCGAAAGTGGTGACATTTTATCACCAAAGTAAGCACCTGATAACACAGCACCAGCAACTAAAGGCAATGGAACTCCAAAGCTAGCCCCAATTCCCATCATGGCAATACCTGCTGTTCCCGCCGTACCAAATGAAGTACCTGTTGCCAGTGCGGTAACGGAACAAATAATCATTGTAGCCAACAGAAAAATCGATGGATGTATAATTTGCAAACCATAATAGATAAGCCCCGGAACAACTCCGCCAGCTATCCAAGTCCCAATTAAGGCACCTACAGTAAATAAAACTAATGTGGCTTCTAAACCATTATAAATTCCTTTGGTAATTGAATCTTGTAATTCTTTGTACGAGTGTTTTAACTTTAATCCTAATCCAATGAATAAAAACCAAGAGGCAAATAGTGCCAGTTGAATGGGTAAAGCAAATGTGGAAACCGATAAAAACATGATAACCAGAAACAAGCACAGTACAATCAGTACTTCCGTCATTCGAGGTTTTTGCACGTTGTTCATATAATTCCTCCCCAAAGTTTAATTTTCATTAAAACAACCTCTCCCCCTTTCTCTTATGTTATTGCAAGTTTCATTCCAATTATTACGAATTCTAGAGAAACCCCATAAGCATAAGCGTATGTATATATTTCTAGACAGTTATGTCTAATTTATTAGAAATTGATATTTTCATTCCTGGACCATACAAAATGTGGTTCACTTTATACTTTGGCACAATAATTGCATTACTTTATTTGAATAGAAAAAAGGGGGACTACTTGTGGAAAATAATAAATTGATCATCTGTCGCTGTGAAGAGGTTAGTTATGAAGATATTTATAACACAGCAGAAAACTACTCCTGTTCCTCAAGGGAAATCAAATTACGAACTCGTGCGGGTATGGGCTACTGTGGGGGGCGTACTTGTCGTCATCTTATTGAAAAAATTGTTTCTGACCTAAAAAGGGAGAAAGTCCCTGATACTTTATCCTTAAGTTTTCGCCCTCCGGTTCGACCAATTCCATTCAACACCTTCAAGGAGGATTAATCATGTCTTCATTAAGAATAACGAAACACCCCGTATTAGACATAGACCGAGAACAAATCGAAATAGAATTCCAATTTAATAATAAAACATATATGGCTTATCAAGGGGATACGATTGCAAGTGCCCTACTTGCCAACGGTATCCGGAACTTACGCGTCCATGAAGAAACAGGGGCACCTCGGGGGATCTACTGTAATATTGGCCATTGCTTTGAATGTCGTGTCACTGTGGATGGTCAAGAAGGATATAGGGCATGTCTTACCCTAGTTACCAATGGAATGGTCGTCCAATCCGGACAGAAACTCCCAACACCATTTAAAAAGACAGAAAGGGAGATGAACCATGGTTGACTTGATTATTATTGGGGCTGGTCCTGCTGGATTATCCGCAGCAATTGCTGCGGCAAAAAATGACCTTGAGGTTATGGTCATAGATGAATTCATCAAACCTGGTGGTAGGCTGTTGGGACAGTTACATAAGGAGCCAGATGGCATCTGGTGGAATGGGGTGGAAGAAGCAGAAAAACTATATCAGCAAACAAATGATTTACCGATTGAATTCCACCTTGGAACTAGTGTTTACCATATGGAGAACAAGACCGATCATTGGCTAATCCAGACAGACAAAGGAATATATAAAAGCAACTACCTTCTCATAGCAACTGGAGCTGCAGAGCGAAGCGTACCTGTCCCTGGCTGGACATTGCCTGGTGTCATGTCGATTGGAGCCGCACAAGTTATGGCTAATGTACATCGTGTAAAACCTGGCCAAAACGGAGTCATAATTGGGATTAACGTATTGTCTATGGCCATCGCTCGTGAATTAAAGTTATCTGGAGTAAACATCAAAGGAATTATTTTACCATCCTATAATCTGTTAACTAATGAAGGTGCAAATCCCTCAACGGTTTTTGATAACTTACTAGATTTGGTCCATCTCGCACCCTCTCCCCTTTTTAAGCTAGGAGGAGCTATTACAAATAAATTTTCCTTTATTAAAAAAACCGCTGTTCAAGCTTATCCAAGGAATGGATTTAAAGCATGGAAGATTCCGATTCAACTTAGACGGGCGGTGGTTGAAATCTTAGGTGAAAAGCAGGTCGAAGGTGTTAAAGTAGCAGATATTACACCATCTGGAGTCGTTATCCAGGGTACTGAAAAAATAGTAGAAGTGGACTTTGTATGCATTGCTGGAGGACTATATCCTCTAACAGAATTAATCGGCATGACCAATTGTCCATTAAAGTACATACCTTCTCTAGGCGGTCATGTTCCTGTACACAATGATCAAATGGAAACACCGATTCACAATTTGTATGTAGCCGGCAACATAACCGGAATTGAAAGCGCCAAGGTGGCAAAGGCACAAGGAACTGTAGCAGGATTATCAATCGCTAAAGGTGCCCATAAATTACATGAGTCCCAACTATTGGATGATGCGATTAAACAGGTAGATAACGAAAGACAACATGCACTGATTCAGTTTGATGCCGACATACAAAATGGAAGAAATACGATACATGAAATTGCCGAAACCTATTAATTTACAGTGATAAAGGTGATAAAGAAAATAGGATATCGACCATATTTAGTTAATCATCATCTAGTAATCTAAGAAGTTGGCATAGAACTTGCAAGTTAACAATTGACTAAAGGTGTATGTTCAAAAAGTCGCTAGGTTAGAAGCTATTTATACTAATAAGCGGCCACTAATCATTTAGTGACATGAACATCGACTAAAAACAAGGAGTGAATGTTAGATGACAAAATTTAATGGAGTACACGTAGCACTTGTTACCCCTATGAAAAAGGATTACAGCGTAGATTTTACAAGATTAACGGAAATTTGCAATTGGTTAATAGACGAAGGCGTGGATGGACTTGTTCCTGCTGGTTCATTAGGAGAATATGCTACTTTATCACATGAAGAAAGAGCTAAGGTCGTCGAAACCGTTATCGAGGCTAGTAACAACCGTGTCCCAGTAATCGTAGGTACTGGCGCTGCCGCTACACAGGATGTTATCTATTGGGCTAAACATGCAAAAGATAATGGTGCAGCTGGGATTATGGCACTACCACCAATCAATTACAATCCATTAGAAAATGAAGTTATCTACCATTATAAACAGCTATCAAATGTCGGAATACCAATCATCGCTTATAATAATCCGCGTGATTATGCGACAGACCTAACTCCAGATTTGTTGGCAAGACTTAGCAAAATCGAAAACGTGGTCGCGGTAAAAGAATTCAGCGGTGATATTAGAAGAGTCCACGATATTATAGAAAAAACAGATCTAGAAGTTCTAATTGGGGTCGATGATCTAGGAATGGAAGGACCACTCAGTGGAGCAACGGGGTGGATTTCCGGCGTCCCTAACGCTCTTCCAAAAGAAGGTATTGAATTATTTAACCTAGCTAGAGCAGGAAAAATAGAAGAAGCCTTACCTTTATATCGAAGACTTCTACCATTGTTTCACTTTGATGCACAACCCCAGTTGGTGCAAGCAATTAAGTACATGATGGAACTTGCCGAACAACCAGCAGGGCCAACAAGACCACCACGTTTACCATTAACAAATGAAGAGTATATTGATATTAAAAATGCTTTCTTACTAGCAAAAAACAAACACGTAAACGTTTAATCTGAGAAAGGAGCGGATATCGTGACATTACTAGACCAACAAGTAATCACCAAAAATTGGATCAACGGCGAATGGGTCAAAGGAGACGGTGATCCATTAACGGTCAGGAACCCGGCCAATCTAAAGGAAACGATTGGAGAGTTAACTTTGTCTACCTCTGTGCAAGTAAAAGCAGCAGAAGAGTCTGCGCGAAACGCCCTGCAGTCTTGGAAGTCTACAACCGGTAATGAACGTGGACAGTATTTATACAAAATGGCCAATGCATTAGAGCAAAATGCTGAGGCACTAGCTGAGTTAGCCACGAAAGAAATGGGAAAACCTATAGGTGAAATGAAAGGCGAAGTGGCACGTGGTGTCCAATTACTTAGATATTATGCTGGCGAAGGTGTTCGATCAGATGGAGACGTAATTCCTTCTACTGCACAAGGAGTACTCCAATATAGCAAGAGAATTCCTTTAGGCGTGGTTGGCTTAATTACACCGTGGAATTTTCCTGTTGCTATCCCAATTTGGAAGCTAGCTCCTGCACTTATTTGTGGCAATACCGTTGTTTGGAAACCAGCTGAGAATAGTTCTCTTAGTGCATATAAACTTTGCCAAATTTTTGAGGAAGCTGGAATTCCAAAGGGTGTCATCAACTTAGTTATCGGTAAAGGGAGTGAAATTGGATCCTACCTCGTTGAGAGAACAAGCATTAATGGGTTATCTTTTACAGGCTCCACAGCTACTGGAACGAATATAGCCGCGATTTCTGCACAAAGAAATATAAAGTATCAAACGGAAATGGGCGGAAAAAATGCTGCAGTGGTGCTAAAAGATGCAGATTTAAGTACAACTGTCGCCCCTATCTTAAGCGGTACTTTCCGTTCAGCGGGACAAAAATGTACAGCTTCCAGTCGAATTATTGTCGAAGAAGCTATCTATGATGAATTCGTTACTGCATTACAAAAGGAAATGAAAAATGTCCGATTAGATTATCCATTACATGAAGACAGCTACCTTGGACCAGTAGCATCAAGAGCCCAGTACGCAAAAGTACAGTCGTATGTAGAATTAGCCAAACAAGAAGCAGAAATCATCTATGAAAATAAAGATCAACCTGAATACGAAGGCTATTATGTAAATCCGTTAGTCGTGGCAGGAGTTGCCAATGACCATCCGTTAGCAAAGGAAGAGATTTTTGGACCACTAACAGTAGTCATCAAAGCAAAAGATTATCAAGATGCAATAGAGATATTGAATGACTCGGAATATGGTTTAAGTGGCTCTATTTTTACAAATGACTTAAGTAAAGCTCACCAGTTTCTAGAGGATGCAGAGATTGGCATGGTAAGAGCTAACTTAGAAACCGCAGGTGTAGAATACCAAGCACCATTTGGTGGATTAAAACAATCCAGCTCACATACACGTGAACAAGGTCAAGCAGCCTTGAACTTCTATTCTAATTTGAAAACATGCGCCATAAAATATAAATAAGTAACGAAAATCGAGTGGGGAAAGAGTTCTTTGGTCTTTCTCCACTCCTTTCAAGAGATTCTTTCGCTATATATTCTTGTACATTAAAATATATTAGAAGTGTATTTTCTAAAAAGGGGGGAGATCACATGTTAGATTTAGGGATATTTCAAGAACAGAAATTGAAACTTGCGATGACAACCGAAATGAAGCAAGCTATATCCATTTTACAATTCTCGTCACTTGAGTTAGCTGAATTCGTTAAAAATGAGGCGTTAGACAATCCTTTAATCGAATTAGAAGAACCACAGTTACAAATGGAAGGGCGAAATTATTCTCATAAAAAAAGCTCTGTAGGTGGTTCTAGCTACCAATCCCCACTGGACTTTTTTCGTTCTAAAGAAGGAGATTCCCTCCACGACTCTTTAATCAGTCAAGTTTCTTTTTTGTCATTGTCTAAACAGGAAAAATATATAGTGGATTACCTTATATTAACCTTAGATGAAAACGGCTACCTTGCAGAGGAGCCACTAGACAGTGCGAGCCATCTTCGCGTGTCCTTGCAAGATGTGCAGCATGCTATTAAAATCATTCAACAATTAGAACCTATTGGAGTAGGTGCCTCCAATCTAAAGGAATGTCTTTCTATTCAGATAGACTACTATTACCCTAATCATAAGGATGCCCAAAATGTCGTCCTATACTATTTAACTGAACTATCGATGAGAAATTGGAAGTTAATCGCCAAGGAACTCCACATCTCTTTGAACAGGGTCAAAGAAATTTTTGAAATCATTCAAACCTTAAATCCAAAACCAGGCTCCCTTTTTGACAACCATATAAAAACAAACTATATTATTCCAGATTTACATATCCAAATTTTAAATAACAAACTGACTATTCAAGTTAACGATAAAGTTATGCCTAAAATAAGTGTTGCTTCCGACTATGAACCCATGCTCCATACTTTTTCAAATAAACAAAATCCTACAGCAAAATACTTGAAAAACAAGTATAAACATGTGATGTGGTTAAATAAAAGTATAGAACATCGAAGAATTACTCTTTTCAATGTAATGAAAGCGATTACTTATAAACAGATGGATTTCTTCCAAAAAGGACCTAGTCATCTTAATCCGCTAACCTTGAAAGAAATAGCCAAAATATGTGATGTACATGAGTCAACTGTAAGTAGAGCAACCAATAATAAATATGTTCAAACTCCATTTGGTGTCTATGAATTAAAACACTTCTTCTCTTCTGCTATTCAACTATCAAATGGTCTGACCACCTCCTCCTATACGATTAAACATATAATGAAAGAACTAATTGAACGTGAGGACCCTACTAAGCCAATGTCTGATCAAAAATTAACTGTACTTCTAAGAGATAGGAATATTTTAGTCTCAAGAAGGACGGTAGCTAAGTACCGTGAACAGCTTGGTATCCCTTCTTCTACCAATCGTAGAAGATCCATTTCTTATTAAAACCTTACTCAACGTAAAAACCGAGTTCACCTTTATGGAAGCTCGGTTATATTTTTCATAAAAAAGAGGCTGGGACAAAACCCAGTAACTAAAAAGAGTGGCACCCACACCATAAACCAGTGAGTGTCACTCTTTTTTTAATAAAATCCCAAAAAAATGTACGCAAAAAGGATACCTTCTGATAATGTTAAAGTTACCACACCCAAACAGAATCGGAGGTATCCTTATGTTTAAACAGTATAACATGAATCAAGTCATTTTGCCGCTAGATTTGGAAATCAAACTACAGGAAAACGATATCGCCTATGCCGTCCATGATGTCGTGGAAGCTATTCCAGATGAGGCATTCACTGGATTTCTGCGTGAAACGGGATGTCCGGCTTATCATCCGCGCATGATGATGAAAGTGGTTTTATGTGCTTATACGCAGTCGGTGTTCTCTGGCAGAAAGATCGAGGGATTACTGAAAGACAGTGTCCGGATGATGTGGCTGGCCCAGGGGTATGAACCAAGTTACCGGACAATTAACCGTTTCCGTGTCCATCCGGAGGTAAAGGAACTATTGCGTCAGTGCTTTGTCCAATTCCGTTGTCAGCTTGTCCGGGAAAACGTCATCGAGGAAGAAGCCATTTTTATGGACGGAACGAAAATCGAAGCGAATGCCAACAAGTTTACGTTTGTCTGGCGCAAAGCGACGGAAAAGTACAGTTCCCGTTTAGTGGAAAAGTCTAACCGGATGTATGAAGAACTGTTGGAGAAAGAAATCATTCCGGAAATAGAACGGGAAAGTATGGAGGAACTATCCAGCCAAGAACTCGAAAAAGTGGTGGAAAAGCTGGAGGAGACGGTTGGTGAATATGATAAAAAGATAGAAGCAAGTGAAGACGTAAGCGAACGGAAACAGCTTCGTTCTGAGCGCAAAACCCCTAAACAATACGGCAAGCAATTCAAGGATTTTGTGGTGCGCAAACAAAAATACCAACACGATATGGCCATCTTCGGAGAGCGCAACAGTTATTCGAAAACGGATCACGATGCCACCTTCATGCGCATGAAGGATGATTACATGAAAAACGGCCAGCTCAAAGCCGGGTATAACGTGCAACTTGCGACAGAAGGACAGTATGCGCTCGCTTATGACGTGTTTCCGAATCCAACGGATACGCGTACCTTCACACCTTTCCTGGATAACATTGAGGAACACTTCTTTGACCTACCCAACTATATTGTCGCGGATGCCGGCTATGGGAGTGAACAAAATTACGAAGACGTCATCGAAAATCGGAAACGCACGCCATTGATTACGTATAACCAATACCGGAAAGAAAAGAAAAAGAAATATAAGCAGGATGCCTTTAACGTAGCCAATTGGCATTACGATGAGATCGAAGATGCGTTTACGTGTCCAAACGATAAAAAATTAACATTCCGCTATCTATCCAATCGAACAGACCGATATGGTTATACAAGAACATATAACGTCTATGAGTGTGAGGACTGTTTCGGTTGTCCGTTACGTTCGCAATGTACGAAAGCGAAGGAAGGAAACAATCGAAAGATCTATTATAATGAAAAGTGGGAAAACCAAAAAGCATATACGAGACAGCAGCTTTCGGAAAAAGAAACGGGGAAAATCTATGGCAAACGCAAAATAGATGTAGAACCCGTCTTCGGATTTCTGAAGGCTAATTTGCGTTTCACCCGTATGTCGGTGAGAGGTAAAGAGAAAGTAGAAAAGGAACTGGGATTTGCATTCATGGCGGTAAACTTGAGAAAGTACACGGCCATGAATGCAAATCCAACCATAGATGGTGACCATAATTCAAACCAAAATGGTTCCCATCATCGAAAACCGATGATGGGAACCATTTTTAGGTTATTCTTGGCTAGTTATGTCCCAGCCTCTCCTTTTTTTCAGGGAATACTTATTTCCCCTCAATATAAGCCCATTTATAACTTGCGAATACCCCGAATGGGTGTGTAACGTAGCCCTTCACATAAGGTTTCTTTAATAATGCCTGACCGTTTTGATACATTGGAGAAATGGCGACATCTTCTTCAATTAGAATTCGCTCTGCCTCTTGAAGGTTTTCCCATCTTTGCTCGAAGTCTGTTGTATTTTTCGCACCCAACACTAAATCATCAAATGTCTCATTTCTATATGCAGACCAGTTATTTGGACCTTCTGACAAATACAAATCAATAAATGTCATCGGATCTTGATAATCAGGACTCCAACCAGAATAGGTTAAGTCATAGTCCATACTAGATTCTTTTGCCAACTTTTGCTTATTAGGTTGTTGATCAATGGAAATTGTTAGACCTGGAAGATTCTTTTCCAATTGGTTTTTAACATAAGACGATACCGCGCCCCTTTCATCACCATCATAGCTCAATAATTCTAATTCAATGCTATCTACACCAAGCTCTTCTAAACCTTTTTCCCAATACTTCTGAGCTTCCTCCACTCCGCCAGTATTAAAGCCTTCATAGTTATCTCTGAAATCTTCACCAGCATCATTAAAAGCGAATTCCTTAGGTACTAAGAAGTTGGCTGCAATAGCACCATTATTCAGAATTGTTTCTGCAGCTGCTTCCTTATCCCATATCGATTGCTCTCCGGATATTTTCATTTGCTAAATATTCATTTTGTTGATTCATTCGAATGAAGAATACTTCTGGCTTTAGGAGAGGTTGATATTCATCACTACTTGCATACTGACTGACGAACTCACCAGTAATCTCAGTTAAATCAATTTCCCCCGTTTCATAAAGGTTCACTCTTGTCGCTACATTTTCAGCAACCTTTACATTAATGGTATCTAATTTAACAGATTCGCTATCCCAATATTGATCATTCTTTTTATAGGTCCATCCTTCACCATGATTCCATGAATCTAGAACAAACGGTCCATTATATATTAGGTTTTCTGCCTCTAGAGCATATTGATCACCCTGTGATTCCACAAATTCCTGATTTTGTGGAAAAAAGGTTGCTGTAGAAATTAAGCTTACAAAGTAAGGGACTGCGTTCCTTAATTCAACTTCAAATGTATAGTCATCAATAACTTTAATACCTAATTCGTCAACCTTTCCAAATAAAGAATCATCCTTATCTTGAATAGCAGCAGCATTTTTTATATCATTAAAAAGGTAAGCGTACGGTGACATAGTATCCGGATGAAGTGACTTTTTCCATGCATATTCGAAATCATTTGCTGTTACTGGAGTACCATTCGTCCAAACAGCATCTTCTCTTAAATGAAAAGTGTACGTTTTTCCATCCTCTGAAACATCGTAGCTTGTTGCCATACCAGGTACTGGTTTATCATCCTTTCCAAGTCGATAAAGACCTTCCATGACATTGTTTAACGTTTTACCAGATAGTACATCCATTAATCCCGTGGAGTTCATTGTAGGGATATCTCCACCCTCAACCAAGTTTAACACTTGTGAGCTTTCTGATTCAGATCCTGCTTTAGGCTCCTCCTGGTCGGTTGCCGTTTTTTCATCTGTCTTAGTAGAACAACCAACTAAAATTACAATCATTAAAAGAAGCACACACAAAATTGTTCCTCTCATTTTCAAACTAATTCTCCCCTTTTTAATTAATTTCATCTTGAACTGTTTGACTTACATGTCTGAAAATAATTACTAAAGATGAAATTACGGTTTGATAAAATTTTTAAAATTTGGAACAAGGAGCTCCTGTTTTATTTGCCTCCTTCCCGATTAGTGAAAAGCTATTAATGTCCCGTTATAGAACTTAAAGCAAGTTTTATGCCAAAATACTGCTTATACAAAGAAAGCTACATAGGGAATGATTTGAAAATAAATCTCTTATTAAGACGAACTGAAAATCGTACAAAAATTTAAACATGTAAACTTAATTTTCTAACTATTTATACAATTATGTGAACATGATACAAAATCCTTCTATACGATTAGCTTTTTGTTGGTATGAAACTTGCATGATTAAATATGAGTACATAAATAAGGAGATGACTATTGTGACAATTCTACAAAAAATAAGAAATACATTTAAAGATTACGAGATTGATGGCTTAATGATTACCAATAGCTTTAACAGAAGATATGTAACCAAGTTCACAGGAACTGCTGGAATCGTTTTAATTTCAAAAGAGAAATCCCTTTTATTAACAGACTTCCGTTATATGGACCAAGCAACCAAGCAAGCAAAAGGATTTGAAGTAGTTAATGCGGGCCGAGACATTGATAAACTTGCTAAGTTGGTCCATCAATTAGGGATCAAAAAATTAGGATTTGAATCGAAGAATATTTCCTATGATGACTTTCATACATATAACGAGGCAATTGAATCCGACTTAATACCTGTAACCAATTTGTTAGAACCTATCCGTTCGATAAAAACGCAAGATGAAATAGACTGCATAAAAGAGGCAGCCAAAATAACGGATGAAGCATTTACTCATATTTTAAATTTTATAAAGCCTGGGGTTAAGGAAATAGAGGTTTCCAATGAAATAGAACGTGTCATGCGTGATAATGGTGCTACATCATCCGGTTATGACATGATTGTCGCTTCGGGTTACCGTTCCTCCCTTCCACATGGAGTTGCCAGTTCGAAGGTAATTGAAAAAGGCGATTTGGTCACTTTGGATATAGGTGCCTTATATAATGGCTATCGTTCTGATATGACAAGGACCGTCGCAGTTGGGGAAATTAGTGATAAATGGAAAGAAATCTACACCATCGTGAATGATGCATTGACCATTCAGATTAACGGCATCAAAGCCGGAATAACTGCCCAGGAAGCAGATGCCTTATCACGAAATTTCATTGCTTCCAAAGGATACGGTGAGTACTATGGCCATGGATCTGGTCATGGAGTTGGATTAGAAATTCATGAACTTCCTTTTATGTCCACAACATCTAAGGACATTATTGAGAAAAATATGCTCATCACTATTGAACCAGGTATTTATTTACCAGATGAGGCTGGTGTCAGAATTGAAGATGACGTACTGGTTACCGAATCAGGGTGTGAAATCATTACTTCCTCTAGTAAGGAGCTTCTTATACTTTAAGGGATATTTGTATGGCAAGGAATATATAAAACTTTATAACCTTTTATAGCTACAGATGCTAAATTTGTGCGAAAAAGTGGTTCTATCTTAACGGTATATTCCATTTCATTAGATGGATTTTTCCATTCTATAGAAGCAACATCAAAAAGGGTTGCCCAATTGTACAAAATGGGCAACCCTTTTATCTATCTTACTTAATAGTCCGCTATAATTACTAAGCGATTCAACTCTCTGACATCTGTTTTGAAACACCTTTAGTTTTGTGAACTATGTTAGAAAACAGAAATACAACCAAACCAATACTCAAAATGTCCGCAGTCAAATCATAAATATGCGAACCTCTCGGAACAAAATCGCTAACGCGACTAAGTTACGTCCCAAGTAGAACTATTTACTTGGGATTTTTTCTCGCTTCAATCATAGTGCCATTACAGTGAGGACAATGTAATTCAACTTCCTCACCATTATTTTTGTCTACGCTAAATTCACCGATGATGTACTCAGGTACTTCATCAGTGTCGTTACAATCTAGACACTTGAATTGAACAGTCTTTATCTCTTCGTTTAATCCAAATGGATCCTCTTCTTCCAACCATTTATCTAATTCTTCTGATGGATTATCCTGCCTTTTTTGGTTTGCCAATTCCGTATTTCCTCCTTCTTTCCATCTCTATATCCTCCATATAGTGATATAACCAACCGTAATCAGAATGCCATATTCCCACAAGCTCCATCTGTCGATGGCAATGTGGACATTCAAATGGATCCTTTTCAAAGGATTCAATCATACGTTGTCGATAGGTTTTCTTTTTACGTTTTTTCTCTAAAAGTAATTCTATCTGTTTCGTTCTCATAAATGCATGCAAACTTAATATTTGTTGTGCCTTATGATGAGACCTTCTACTATACAACCCAAATCTTCCTACCATTCTAAAATGTTTTGGTGGAACGTGTTGAAGTATTTCAAATATGAATCTATACACAGGAATTCTCTTATCCACTCGTTTACCTGTCTTATGGTCTTCATACCAGTAATGAACACTCTTACCGTCGTACTCTTCTATTCGATATTCTGCAATAGCTGGACGAGCTAAGTATCTTCCAATATATTTAGCCACTGCTTTCGCATTTGTCATTTTCTTCTCAGCATTAACATAAAAACCTTTCGGATATCTTTGATATAACTCATTTATAAGGTTTATTACTTTTTGATTATTAGGAAACCATTTTTTTAATAAATCTAATACTACTTTCTGCCATGACTTTCTCAAATAGTCATATGGAATATAACCATTGTTCACCCATTCATTATTGTTATCTAGTGCACCTTCCGTAACTAATGCATGTATATGTGGGTTAAACTTTAAATCTCTACCAAATGTATGTATTACTGTAATGATTCCTGAACGGAATCCTCGCTTTTTACTTTTTTGATAGTTATGGTATTGGAAAACTTCCGAGACTTGTTTACTCAATTCATTAAGCTTTTTACGATCATCATAAAATACTTTTCTTATCTCTTGAGGGATGGTGAATACCATATGACGATGAGTTACATTGAAGATCATTTCCTGTTGTTTGTCTGACCAATCATCGGTGTATTTTTTACCGCATCGATGACATAGCCTACTTTTACAAGTGAAACAAACAAATTTAGGCATAGGATTTCCTTCACATCCTAGACATTCATATCGAGCATAACCTAAATCAGTAGTACCGCATCTAATTGTCTTTTTCACTGTTTCTTTAATATGACTACGATAAGACTCGGGAAAACGAGTAGAATGTAATTCCCAAAAACCTGCAAAGTGATCTTTTAATATTTGTTTAACAACTCCAGAACCTTTACTCATCTTCTTCTCCTCAATAAAAGATAATAAAATTTTAGCATAAAGTTATCCACAACTAACGACTTTTATAATTTCCTAGACAACAAAGAAAAGCTAACAAAATAATATAATTTTGCCAGCTTATAAATAGTGATATCGTTGTTAGTCCAACTCTAACTCAGTCTCTAACTCAGTTTCAAAAGTTCTTGGCCATGGTAATTCAACATGAACTTTTTCAAGATCTTTAATAGTACTATAAAAATCTTTATTACCTCTTGAACCTATATATACTTGCTTACCATCAAAGTACTCGTACCATTTCTCCGTTTCACTTATCAATTTCTCTTTCACAAATTGATTTACTGCCTCATAGTTTTCTCCTAAATTCCATTGATTTGCCCCTATGTCCGCAATCAATTGGTTAGCACCTGGCATAACTACATTCTTATACCCTTGGTCTAGTGCAAAACGGTGAAGGAGAAATTCATAGTTTGCTTCTGCTGTTTCCTTATACACTGGCACTCCAAAACCTGATGTTTGTTTTAAAAATGCGTCTCTCGCTGCAGCGTGACCGACTGTTATGCCAAGTGCATTCCCTGCAGTGTTCCAGCCACTATAAGAAAGAAGCATTGTTAAGTCTACGTTGTTAGCCAGTTGCGTAACAAAATTCTCATCTGCTCGATTAACGAGGAGTACATCACCTATTGCCACTTGTTTCCTTGAATCAACAAGATTCTTTATTCTCTCAACCATATTGGCAATATCCTGTCCCCTATCACTATCCTCTTTGGAAGGAGTATTTAACATCAGATGTATGTCTGCCTCAGACTGTTTTTTCGTAATTTGAGCTCCTGCCGATACGATGTGCCTTTCTACATTTTTGTCAAAGGTTGTATCTTCAAAAGGAGCAATCCAATCCTTACCATGAACACCACCATATTCAACATAGAACTTTGGTGATTCTTCAAATATTGCATTAACAAATCGTGAAACTAGAACTACATCTACTTCGTCTGCACCAGGGAACACCGAAACACGATCATCTACCTGTAATGTCTCCACCTTATCCAATAACCTTTCACGTTCTGAGCGGTGAAGACCATACGGAGCAGCATCATCTTGGGCGAGAATAAGATAATCAATATAATCTTTATCCACCCAATCAATCAATCGCTTATTAATTTCATGGTTCCTATTTCTTGCATTTAAATAATCTTCTAGCACATCATCTGGTATGATAGCTTCTAATTCTTCTAGCCTCGGCCGATCTTCTTCGAATCCTAAATTATGCACTTTATCATAGAGAATTGCCCACTCTCTAATTTGAGAATAGTATTTCGCGTAATCCTCACTAATCGCTGTAACCGCTAGACGTTGAATCATATCATAGACATATATTGGTTTATCGGGGTATTTTTCCTTCAACTCTTTGATTACCTGAATATTCTCTAATGCTTTTTCCTTAGTCTGTACACCTGTTCGTGATGCAATTAATCCTCCGTATGCTAACATACTACTTGATATTACAAACCCATCTGCCTGTTCCGCATTTGCCAACACCCATTCACTAATTTCCTGGCCTTGACCTGGGTTGTCATAAAATCCTATCAAGTCTTTAGGTGGGGTAAGGATGTTAACACCCGCTGTCTTACCCACTTGTTGTGGAAAGTATAAATTTGCAGGCCTATCATCAAGGGGTACCATTAATAGGTTCGCAAGAGGTTTTTTTGAACCTTTCGCATCCACAGTGGTAACTACTGAGAATAATAAACTCATAAACAAGGCAAAGACTGCACTTAATCTAATGAACTTCTTCATAAATTCACTCCCTATTTATTATTTACCAAACGTTTCTTCCATCCTAGCAATTGGATCATCTTCAATGGAATCATCCCAATCAACAACTTGACCTGCTTTCAGAAGCTCCTGTTTTAGTGTTTGATAGTCAATGTCTTGAACACTGGACTTATTCTTCAATGCTAATGCTGCAGCTACACCTGCAGACTGTCCTAGAATCATAAAGATTGGTTCCATCCTAATGGAACCATAGGCGATATGAGAACTGGATAGACATACAGGAATTAATAGATTCGTACACTCTTCTGCTCTTGGACGGATTGCTCGATAAGATATGGGATACGGAGAGATGGCTATTTCTACATCGCCTTCGTTCACACATCGACCATCTATTACCACCCTTCTACAGTTGTGCGAGTCCATATGGTAGGAAGCGAGCCCAATGGAATCTTCAACGCTAGTATGTCCTAGACAATTATTGTCCGTCATTACATAGTCCGAGATCATCCTCCTTCCTTCTCTAATGTATAACTGATGGGGCCAATTGCATGTATCTTCAAACTCATCCTTTGGCAAGCCCCATTTTGAGACTTCTTCCTGAATTGCTTTTGGAACTCTACTATCATTTGACAAAAAGTACAACATACCAAGGTCATAGGTTACATGATCCTGAAAGATTTTTTCTCTTGTCTCATAACTACCTTCTGGCCATTCATAATTCATCCCTATATTATCTGTTGATATTGCACCATGATTATTCAAATCTGTCTTACCATTAGGTATTTTTGTATGGAGGTTCATTGCATCCCAAAAACCAGCTTTTATATACCTTAATAATAAAATATAGCGATTTGGATGATAGTTAGGAGGCTTAGGAAAAGGAACTCTATTATTCTCCTCCTGAGTTAGACAAATACGGAAATTGTAAGCTTGTATTCTTTTATCCCCTTGACCATTGTAGCCCAATAGCTCCATATCTGTTTCTGTTATACCAGGAAGATATCCACTATCTTTGTTCCCTTCCACCAAATATGGATCTATCCATTTCTCAAACTTATGATGAGGGCTACCAAATTGAATTCCATTATACGTTTCTTTATACGTGGCGTTTGATTCTCGACCAACAAAATAGGAAACGCCAGCTTTTGACAACAGATCTCCTTCGTAAGAAGAGTCAATGAATATATTACCTTTATAGACAGTACCATCTTCCATGGTGATTTCCGTAATCTTTCCACCTTCTGTTTTCACACTATCTAAATATTGATTAAAGTAGACATCGATATTGTTTTCTTTTACCCACTTTTCGAACACATACTTGGCTACTTTTGGTTCAAAAGTTACTTGCATATCTTTTCCATAATACTGTCCAATCTCTCGGTAAAATTCATTGGAAAGTCCACCAACAGCAGCTTCTGCCCCCAAATCAGTGGCACCTAACCCGCTGGCAGACATGCCTCCTATCTTTCTACCGAATTCTGCAATTGCTACAGACAAACCTAACCTTTTAGCTTGGACCCCTGCAGTTATTCCAGCAGGGGTAGCTCCATAAATGATGAGGTCTTTTTGAACAGTTTCGGGGTTAGAAGATTTTTCTACCTGTTTATAGTAATAAAGATTCTCAAAGCTCATTCACACATGCCTCCTAATCTCTCTTTTTACTTAATACTTCCTGCCGTCATTCCTTCAATAAATTTCTTCTGCGCAAAGAAGAACAGGATTAATAACGGAATGGTAACTAGAGTCGTTGCACTCATTAAGTGGTGCCAGTCAGTTCCTGCCTCATCTGTGAAAAGAGAAAGGCCAACCGGAAGTGTCATTAATTCTCTAGCGTTTATAAATATCAATGGATATAAAAACTCATCCCAATTAGTCAAAAACGTAAAAATGGTTAATGTCGATAAAGCAGGAACAGATAAAGGGAGCATAATTCGCCAATATATCTTGAACTTAGAACATCCATCTACTACAGCCGCTTCTTCTAATTCCTTAGGAATAGCAAGGAAGAATTGTCGCATTAAGAATATCCCAAAAGCCCCCGGCGCCCCAAAAATAGGCAGTAGAATGAGTGGGATATGGGTGTTCACCCATCCTAAATCACGCATAAATAAAAACAACGGTATAATCGTTACCTCTGGAGGGATCATCATTACGCTAAGCAATAGAAGAAATACAACATTTCTGCCTGGAAATTTAATTCTTGCAAAAGCATAGCCCGCCATTGAGGAGAACAATAAGACAAATATTGTCACCAATACTGCTATATAGATACTGTTCCAATATTGCTTAAGGAAGGTCATCTGACCTAGCACTTCAGTGTAATTCTCCCACCTAATTGGATTCGGGAAAAACTGGGTAAAGATTCTAGTAGGCTCTTTTAATGACGTGGCAATCATCCATACTAATGGACCTACCATCAGTACTGTTATTAAACTAAGCGCGATATATCTGAATACTAGTAGCTTCTTATTCCTCATGGAAAACCCACCTCTTTCTAACTACCCATGACAATATGGTAAACGCAAGTAAGATAAAGAATAGAACGAATGCTAATGCGGAAGCATATCCCATATCAAAATGCCTGAATGCCGTCTCCCATATGTAATAAACAAGAACCTTTGTACTGTCGACTGGTCCACCACGTGTCATAACATAGACCTGCCCAAAGATTTTCATTGCACCTATCGTAGTGATAATCATCGTTAAGAAAATCGTTGGAGTTATAAGAGGCAGAGTAACACTCCTAAATCTTCTGAAGGCAGATGCTCCATCCAGTTCCGCGGCCTCATATAATTCACCAGGTACTTGCTGCATAGCTGTTAAAAATAAAATCATATTTAGCCCTACATTTTTTAATACACTGACCAAGATAACGGAAGGTAATGCGGTACTTTGATCCAAGAGCCAAGACGGACCTTGAATACCAATCAAGTCTAGCAGTTGATTGATAAACCCGAGTTCAGTAGCTAGTAGGTTTTTCCAAACTATTGCCCAAACAATTAATGATGTGACTACAGGTACAAAAATTGCGGTTCTAAAGAAACCGACTCCAATAAACTTTTCTTTCAACAATCCAGCTAAAAACATAGCCAGTATAATGTTTAAAGGGACTAATCCTAAGCTGAATAATATGGTTACATTTAAAGAGTTTAGAAAAGAGCCATCTTGCCCCAATGACTGATAATTTTCTAATCCAATAAAAGTTTGCTCTCCTAGTAGCGGCCATTCGTGCAAACTCATAAAAAATGCATAAACGAGAGGACCAAACATAAAGATTGAAAACCCTAAGAACATGGGAGAGATAAATAGCCATCCAGCTATAGAATCACTTAATTTATTGCTAAAAGGTTTCTTTTTCTTATTTATCAAAAATTTACTTTCGGTTGAGAGGTTGCTATTAGATGTAGCCATCGTATCATCCTTGTGTTAAAGCAATTTTTTCTATATAGTTGTGAAACTCAGAAACAGTGCTATATATCGACTCAGTAGTAGAACCTACTGTTACAGCCCCTAGCATTACAGCATTTATTCCTATTTGATTCAATATCGTTAAATCATCTGGTACTAGCCTTTTTTGTGATGGTACAATTAATGGAAGTCTCGTATCGTTTCTATAGTTCTTATAAGCGAGCATATCGGCGAAGTTGAGTCTTTCACCATAGTTCGCTTTATTTACAATGGATAGCTCGATTGCTTCTATCCCGAATTCCTCCACGTTCCTAATGTCTGAAGGAGCATAACTATGATCAATTGCTACTGTCTTTTCAATATCATTCTGTAGTACCATTTTGGAAGGAATATCTTTTGCATAAAGCGAAAAATAATCAAAGCCGATTTGCTTCAATTTATTAGTACTGATTTGATCCACCTCATCAATGACGTCCCCTATAACAATTCCCATTGGACCTGCGAACTCTTCCCTAACCTTCTTAAATAATTCCGTGTAATCATCTAGACTTTTAAAGTGATTTCCACTTGCGTGATGGTCCACATTAATATGAAATTTAAGTCCATCCGCTCCAGCATTTATTGCTGCTTCAGCTAAGTCCCAGCGATTATCAGGCAAACTAACTATGATAGGCATCTGACTATTTTGTATAATGTTTTTTATACTCATTTTCTTCTCTCCTTTGAATTCATGCCTCTGGTGTGCTCTTCACACACCAGAGGATTATCAATCATTGTTTATTTCTTATACACTTCCATTTCATAGATTCTTACACGGCCATCTGATGTATTAGTAATCTGTAAACGGACAGCTTCAGTTTTAACCATCTCGAATTCATGTTCCATTATCGTTCTTTTATTGCCGGTAACAACAACAGTATCCTTCCAGTTTCCATTTTGGAGTGTCTGTATTTTATAATCGATTATTGGATATCCTCTATATCCGACTATTTTCACTTCGTTTACTGAAGTGGGTTTTGGAAATGTAATCTTTAACCAATTTTCCTCATTTTTATTAGAAATCCACCTACTTCTAACGTGAGTGTCATTTCCATCATTGGCATTATCTGCTGTATAGGCATGAAAGTGACTGCTTGCCGTGGCTTTGCCCCCCTCTGTTTGTAAAGCAAGGTTTGTATGCTTGGGCGTTATGAAAAATGGTTCATTAACATCCCTTGCTTTTAAGCCTGATGTCTTGTTATTTCCATTTAAAAGCTTATAATTTACTTTTGACCATAGCTTATATTTCTGTTCAGGAGTTACATCCAATGGCATATCTATGTTGAAGGTCACTTCACGTGTTTCTGTTGGTCCTAGAATAAAACTGTTCTCTTCTGAAAAAGCACCCCATCCATTAGGCAACTCCAGAGAAACTTCTGTTTTAATCGATTGTTCATGTTTGTTCGTAACTAGGACTTCAACTTGATGTGATTCTTTATCTAGTGCGATAACAGAATCATAAGGAATTGGTGTATTACGAACCAACTTTTGCTTGTGTGAAGGAGTGGTTTCTAGTTCCAATTCAGGATATGCAGCCAATTCCGAATAACGATTCCAAGGAAGATACATATCCCAATTACTTAGGCCAGTAATTATTCCATTGATTTCATTATTTCCTCCAAGAGAGGTGTTTTCTCCTAAAAAGTGTTCTTCATACCACTTCTTTGCGTACGGTTTTGTATTAGTGACCGCAAAGTTATTCACTTCTTCAAAGTGAGTTAATAATCGTTGGGGATCGTCTCCCAAAGATTCAGCTAGATTCCTGGCATCTGTACGAACGTTATTTCGATATCCCTCTTCATGAACCAAGGCCTCTAATAAAAGCTCTAAATGTGACTCCGCGGAATTCCTGAGAACATTTAAATTACCTTGTTCAACCGAGTGTGTTAATCCCCATCTGGTAAAAGCCTGAGTTATTGAAACACCAACATTCCATCCGGAATATCCCATTACATCTGCAAACTGGATTCTTTTATCCAGTAAATCTACCAACTCTTTATCACTTCTTCCAGCACTTGCATCATCACCAATTGTCACATTATATCCTCTACCAATATACTCATATATTTGATCAGCAAATGATTTAACTTTTCCTACCCCGCCTGTATTTGCCATCAGAACTATATCAGCTTCTTCATGGTTATTTACTATTGATCCACCCAATATAGACACATAATTCTTAATCACTTGGCTATAAGGAATATTTTGATACGGGGCGATCCAATCTTCACCATTAACATGAGAATATTCAACCGATACTTTGGGCTGTAAATCAAACTTCTCCATCATCAACTTGGTCATGAGTAAGGATCCAACAACATCTGCTCCTGGCATAATAATAATTTTATCGCTAACACCTAACTTATGAATTCTTTCCTGCAAGGCTATATGCTCAGGGCGGTGTAGTCCATAGGGATCAGCATCATCCTGTCCAATCACCAGGAAATCGATAATTCCCTTTTCAACCCAATCAATCATTAATTTGTTGATTGCAAGGTTTCGTTTACGTGCACGCATATAATCTTCTAACAACTCTTTGGGAATACTTTCTGAAAGCTCCTCATATCTGTCAATCAGTTTCTTATCATTCATACCCAGATTTTCTATCTTATCTTTAAGAATTGACCATTCCCGAATTTCGCCCGCATAGTTCCCTGGGTAATCTCTTGTAGGGGAAATAGTCAATCTCATTAGCACATCAAAAGCGTATATTTTCTTATCCGGATTCTGTTCTTTCACCTTTTTTATTGCCTGTAAGTTCTCTTTTGCTTCCTCTAGCGATACTTCTCCATATCTGGAATTTATGAGACCACCATATGCAAGCATTGGAACGGCAATTACAGAAGCTGAGGTTTTCTTTGAGTCCTTAACCAACCAATCCCCTATTGCCTCTCCCTTCCCAGGCGTAAAATAATTTCCTAGTAAGTTTTCATTTGGTGTATTAGCCTGAAATCCTCCAATTTCTGCTAACTTCTTTGGTGTATACAGCGGGAAAGGTCGATCATCTAACGGGACATATGAAATAGCATCCTTAGATTGATTCGTTTTCTTAGCATTTATTACATCTCCAGGAATTGTAGTTGTTACCAAACAAATCACTACAACGATAGTTAAAAACTTTCTAAAATCCATTACCTTCTTAATTTTCATCTTTTAATCGCTCCTTTTTAAACTTAACGGATGGATCTTATTAATCATTTCCTATCCTTTTATACGCAACCAATAAGACATCAGTATTTTTCACTGTGCAAACCTTAGGTTGTATAAAGTATGTCGTTTAAAATGGCGAATAAAGGTGATAACCCATTTTTCAAAAACGCCTAATAAAGAAGACACGGTCCAGAAATGGGCTTTATGCCCATTTCATATAGAGACAATGTCTTATCCGGAAGGCGATCTTAAATAATTGGTTACCAGATGTAAAGTTATATAATGTCTCGCACAAAACCTAATCCGGCATATTATTTGATTTACACACTATAATGCAACTTCCTATTCTTGCAAAATAACATTTACGTCTTTTTCCATCTGCTCTAGAATTTCTTCAGGTGAAGCAGATTGTGAATACAGTTTATCAAACCCATTTATGATTTCACTCTCAATCTTCGTCCAATCTTCATGCAACGGATAAGTAAATCCATTGTCCATCTCATTGATAAGTGCCAATTCGATGGATTCACGTGGTGGATTATTTGGTACATTTACAAACTCATCCGATTCAAGGACACTCTTTCTGGGCGGAACAAAGAATGCGGACTGGGCTTGGATACCTGTTTTACTTCCAAGAAACTTCAGAAGTTTTTTGGCTTCTTCAGGATGTTCACTTCCTTCAAACGCAACAATTCCTGCTTGACCTAAAAGTGGAACTCTTCCTTCTGGTCCTTTTGGTAAAGGCGCGATGTCCCATTCAAAATCAGTTATCCCTCGTACGTTTGCAATGTAACTATACATAAATGGGAACATTCCAACTTTTCCACTCTCAAATGTAATATTTTCACCTGGTGGTACATGAGAATTATCTTCAAACATCATTCTGTTTAACATCTCAAAAGTAGCGATTCCTTCCGGAGAATTCCACTTAAACTCGCTCATGTCATCGGAAAACATTTTCCCTCCATATGAGAAGGTATGAGAAGGCATAGTCGCAAAGTTAGTCCACTCATTAAACAACCTTGCTCCATATTGTCTATCGCTTCCTTCCCCCTTAGATAATGCCTTAGCAGTTTCTTGAAACTGTTCCCAAGTCCATTCGCCCTTTTTAGCCAATTCATTTGGAGTTTCAAGACCAGCTTCCTCAAACATTGTCCTGTTAACGTACATAATCATTGGTGGCGTGGAAAAAGGCAATCCCAATAACTTACCGTCATGCTCCCACAATTTGAGTGTTGAAGGAATGTAATCTTTAAAGTTAAACTCTTCATCATCACGGAAGTCCGAGATGTCTCGTAAGATGCCGTTATCAACAAACTGAGGAACCATCCGTTCAGCTACCCACCCTACATCCGGTAGTTCGTTACCAGCTGCTAAAACAGAGAGCTTTTGCTGATAATCAGCATGAGGTATGCTTTGAATTTTCACTTTAATGTTTGGATGTTCCTTATAGAACTCTTTAAGTAAATCCTCGTACATTGAGCTGTGTTGATCATTACCCCAAGTAGTAAACGTTAGTTCCACTTTTTCATCACTGCTACTCTTACTCGTTTCTTCTCCATTGCAGGCAACTAAAAACATTAAAACAAAGCCAAATAAGATTAAAAAGTACTTTTTCATTCTCTTTTCCCTCCCCTTTATCAAAAGATTATCAGGTTTGAAAGCGCTTTAATATTACAGAATATTAAGAAAAGGTTTGTAAAATTAAGATTCCTAACTTTACAAACCTTTTCTAAATTGTTGTGGTGTTTTTCCGATTTGTTTTTTAAATAAGGAAGCAAAATGCTTTGCATTGGAGTACCCCACCAAGTGAGAAATATCATATATTTTCAAGTTGGTTTCTTTTAATAACTCCTTAGACTTTTCTATCCTTTTGTTCAATATGTATTCAGATAGGTTAGTATTTGTCCCTTGTTTAAATAATTGACTGATGTAGTTCGGATGCAAATTTAGCAAGTTTGCTATAAAACTTAGAGATAAGTCTTCCTCTAAATGGGTTTCTATAATATCTGTAATTTGGCGAATATGATCATACCCCTCCGTGTTATAGGACTTTTCTTTATCCTGCCAAATTGCATCCAATGTACTCGCTAACTCCCTTCTGTCTATAGGCTTTAATAAGTAATCCTTAACTCCAAGTTTTAATGCTTCCTTTACATAAATGAAATCATCATGGCCACTAATTATTATTACTGGCAGGTGGGGGTACTTCCCTTTTAGAAGGGATATGAACTCAATTCCGTTCATACGAGGCATTCTAATGTCTGTGATAATTAAGTCAGGAACCTCAATATTTACAATTTCCAAAGCCTTTTCACCGTTCGAAGACTCCCATAACACTTTATACCCCATGATAACTTCTTCCAATAATGTTCTGACTCCTTGCCTAATAACTTCTTCATCTTCAATTAGCAAAACTTTTTTCATGACGATCACCGCCTTTAAATGGCATGATTAATTCAATTCGCGTACCACCACTTTGTTTAGAATTAATACTCAACTTACTTCTATTTCCATAAAATAATGTCAATCTCTTATTTATATTTGTTAATGCAATTCCATTTTTCATACTCTCCTCTTCTTCACTAGACATGGATGATTCATCCTGCTCTAGCGTTTGCAAAATACTTTGAAGCTTATCTGTCTCAATACCTGCTCCATTATCCTCAACTGATATTACTACATAACCCTTGTTCAATCTTGCTGATATAAAGACCCGTATTCTTTCAATACTATCCTTAAATCCATGTTTAAAGGTATTCTCTACAAGTGGCTGCAAGATATATTTCGGAACCATATAATCCATGACAGCTTCATCTATCTCCCATGAAACTTCCAGAGCTTCTCCTAATCGGCGTTTCATTATAGACACATAGGTACTAGTAAATTTTATCTCTTCCCTGAGTGTTATTTGCTGTTCCTCATTCTTTAATCGGTATCGTATTAATCTACCAAGTTCTGTTATCATATCTGACAATTCCAATTGTTTATTTTTGATAGCTTTCATATTAATGGATTCCAGTGTATTAAATATAAAATGTGGATCCATTCGTGATTGTAATGCTTTATATTCTGATTCAGCATTACGCCTATTCATCTCATACACTTCTTCAACTAAATGGTTTATTTCCGATAACATATTGTTATAGGCACCACTTAACTCAGCTATATCACCATTCGATTTATTAACGTTTATTTTGTTAAGCTTTTTATCCCGATGAAATTTTTTAATATTATTCTTTAAGGCTTCCAATGGACGAAGCAAGTAATTAGAAACATAATAGGACAGTCCTATTGTAATAATGATACATAATACAATGATAGTAGTTAAAAGCTCATTAAACTTATTAATCTCTCTATATAAATAACTCTTTGGTATAACGTTACTTATACGGAGATCCGTTTCATCTGATTCATGAGATACACATAAATATTGTTCACCCGTTTTTGTGTCCTTAAGCCACTGCAGATTAGTTCCACATTTAGTTAGCAAATTATTCATTTTCTTTTCGAACAAAGGGACACCTTCACTAAATATCTGCCAATTTTCTCCTGGTAGCCTTTCCGTAATCTCACTTAAATACTCCGGAGAGAAATCCACTTTAATAATTCCGATATCCCTATGATTAGCAGGATCCTTTAATAATCTTATAAAACTGACATATTCTCTAATATCGTTTCTATAATAGGTTTCGGATTTTTGTGGGTATATGACCCAACCACCATTTTTCTTCTTTACTTGAGAAAACCATTCTTGGTTTTTCAAATTGATAGAGTCCTGGATACTAAAGTCATCCATATGGCTAAATATATGACCATTTTGTGTAAAGACATGGATACCATGGATCTGTTCCTTGTTAAAAATTATTCCTGATAAAAAAAGCGAAAAAACATTGGTGTGATTATGATTTGTATAATAGGCTGGGGAAGTTTGATCATATTGTCTTAATATATCTATTAAATGTCGATTGTATAAAACTGACAATGTGGAGCGCGCAGAATCTTCTATCAATAAGTCTAGGTTTTGATTTAGCTGTACAATAGAATTCTCAACATTTGAGATTACTTCATTACTCTTAGAGGATATAAAAACTTCATGGACTACTATCCAAATTACTAGTAGAGGAATCAGTACTAGGAATGCAAAAGTTATAAAAATTTTATGTCTTAGAACCATCTACCAGCACCCCTTTGACACACTAATCATGTAAGCGTTTTCCTTTATATTAAAACAAAACCTTCCACTTTTACAGGTTTAATGGAAATTTTGATAAAATACTTTATATTGGATGATACACTTACTAACCAATCGTATTCGTCAAAAAGAGACATTCTCTCACGAATGTCTCTAGCTAGTTATGTTATAAATATGTTTTTGTGCAAACCCGTAGCTGGCTTCGTCATAACCATATTAAGAAGCACTCTTAACCAGCATCTTATGAACCTTCGAAATCTCCTCATCCGTCACAGCCATATAGTATATACCATCAATGGTTGTTCCAGTTCCTTGCAGCTGATAAGTAGCAAAGTTCTGTCTTGTATCTTTGTAGTTAAACATCAAATTCTTCATATCTTCAAAGTTCATGTTCGTTGCCATGTTGTTTCCTAATACATCCATTAATTCACTAATCTTACCTACAGAACCTAGATTAGCTCCTTTATCTATAATTCCTTGAATTACTTTTCTCTGACGTTCCGTACGACCGAAGTCACCACGTGGATCTTGTTTTCTCATACGAACATATTCAAGGGTTTCCGTCCCATCAAGGTTAACGTTACCTAATCCAAAATCACTAAAGGCAATCTCGTTGTTAATCGTGATACCACCTAGCACATCAACGGTCTCAGCCAAGCCTTCCATATTTACGCGAACAAAATAGTCTAGTTCTATATCTAGCATATTTTCCACCGTTGCAATGGACATCTCTGGTCCACCGAAAGCGTAGGCATGGTTTATTTTATCCATTGCTCCTTTACCAACGATTTCCGTTCTCGTGTCACGAGGTATGCTCACTAGTTGTGCACTATCACTACTCGGATCTAGGGAAAGAACCATTAGTGCATCCGATCTCCCTCTATCATTTCCTCTAGCATCTACCCCTAGTAAAAGAATATTAAGAGGCTTCTTTTCCTCTACTTTCTTTTGGACTACATCTCTATCAATGGTTTCGACAGGTTCATAGACTTTCTTGTTTACGGTTTGTTTGGCATCGTTGTAAATACTGAATGCGTACGTGCCTATTCCGAGAATGATTACTCCAATAACGATTAAAGAGATTTTTAACCATTTTCTGCTCTTTTTCTTCTTCATTTTTCCTATTCCTCCACTATAAGAAACTATTAACCAAACGATGTATAATAGTTATAATCATTTTTAGACAAAAGTCCCTACTAATTTACAAATATTCTCATTCATAATACCATATTCATTCATCATTTTGAATACCAATTATAGGGACATAATTTCCCAAATCCAGCATAGTCATCAACTAAACAATCCAAATAGAAAGTTATGAAAATACATTTCTTGTTGAAAACGCATTCATAATATGCTAGAATTCTAAACGAATAACCTCCGAGAGCATCTGCATTTCAAGATGGACGCCGTTTCGTTACTGGAACAGCCCCCCACTTGAAAGATGGAGGATCTTTCTGGAGAGTGAAAAGCGATGTATCCCAAGAGTACTATATATGTTCTCGGGGAAGCGAAATCCCCAGGGAATAATGCGATAACAAAAGAATATGATTCTTTCTTTATTGGTTTTGTTGTCGATACTACAAACAATCTTATTGTTGATACCGAGTGTACTTCCATGTTGGATATTACATCTAAATTTGTAACTAGCATTTTCGTTGGTCAGAGTATGGCTGACTGTGATTGGATTGAGGATGAGGTTACCTCACGATACTTTGGATCTTCACAGAAGGCCATTATCGTAGCTTTCAAACAAGCTCATAAAAAATATATGAATGTCCTACATAAGTAGGAAGCTGCTTTATCTTACAATACGTGGATAAAACCCAGCTGCTAGAAGGATAATCCCTTTCTGGTGGCTGGGTTTTTCATATTTAAGCAATAACAAAAAGGAGGAATTCTATATGATACAAGAAGGTTTTTTGTATCTTGGTGTCGTGATCGGTTTAGCCGGCTTAGTTGCCTGGCTTGAATCTGGATCAAAGAGCAAGTTTTTTAAAGTAGTACCTGGAATTGTACTTATTTATTTTGGTGGCGCCATTTTGAAAACGACCGGCATTATTGGATCAACAGAGGCGGTGGATGCAGCTTATGGAAATGTCCGTGATGTATTGCTACCGATGCTTATTCTATTGATGCTATTAAACTGTGATTTAAGGAAACTAGTAAAACTCGGCCCCAAAATGCTAATTGGATATTTTACGGCTTCGATTAGTATTATTCTAGGCTTTGTTTTGACTTATTTGTTGTTTCAAGGTCTATATGCATCAGAAACTTGGAAAGCGTTTGGTGCATTGGCAGGAAGCTGGACTGGTGGATCAGCTAATATGGTTATCATTCAGGGAATCTTAGAAGTACCTGAAAATATCTTTGGTTACGCACTTATCATGGATACCGTCAATTACTCTACATGGGTAATGATTATGTTCTGGTTAGTTCCGTTTGCTGCTGTATTTAACAAATGGGCGAAATCAGATACATCCCACCTTGATGAAGTAAGTGCTGAGTTAAAAGAAGAACATGAGGAGAACAAAGACAAATCCACTAAGTTTGTACATCTGATGGGATTAATTTCATTAGCCATTTTTGTTTCTGCAGTAGCAGCAAAAATCGGATCTCTTCTTCCATCGTTTGGAACTGTTGTAAATGCAACGACATGGACCATTTTAATTGTTTCCATTGCTGGTGTTGTCTTAGCGATGACAAAAGTATCCAAAGTACCTGGTTCTATGGATGTAGCTAATGTTCTACTTTATATCGTTATCGCGCTTATCGCATCACGAGCTGACTTTTCTCAGCTGTTTCAGGCACCCATTTACATCGTATCCGGATTTGTCATTTTAGCTGTCCATGCAATCATTCTTATGATTGCGGCACGTCTCTTTAAATTGGATCTATTCACTCTTGGGGTTTCCAGCCTTGCGAATATCGGTGGAATGGCCTCTGCTCCGCTTCTTGCAGGAGCTTATCATAGATCCTTAATTCCAATTGGGGTTTTAATGGCTCTGGCCGGTTCTTTCATGGGAACGTATTACGGTTTACTAACGGCTAAAATTCTTTCCTTACTATAAGAAACTTTGTTTTGCGAAAAAGACTATTAACCTATTAAAGGAGATTACTCACGTGAAAATAGTAAATGTAACTAGCGAGAGACGTGAAGTGAAGTTAAAAAAGCCTTTTAAAACAGCACTTAGACAAGTAACTTCAATTGAAGTAATCGATGTAAAGGTTGAATTGGAAAATGGCGAGATTGGGTTTGGCTCTGCTTCATCCACTTGGAAAATAACCGGAGATTCCATGGAAGGAATGGAAGCTGCTATCCATGGTCCTATTAAAGAAGCAATCATCGATAAAGATATCGTTTCACTAGGGAGTATCCTCACTGATCTACAACGAAGCTGTGTTGGGAATACAAGTGCAAAGGCTGCGGTTGACATGGCATTACACGATACGTATTGCCGAATGTATCAAATCCCTCTTTATGCATATTTAGGTGGTAAGACAAATGTCGTAGAAACAGATATGACCGTAAGCATCGATCACCCTGACGTTATGTATAAAGAAGCTACAGAAATTGTGGACCAAGGCTTCAAGGTATTAAAAATTAAGGTAGGAAATGATGCAAAACAAGATATTTACCGGATTGAGAAAGTGCGTGAGGCTGCAGGTGATCATGTTCATCTGCGCCTCGACGCCAATCAAGGGTGGACCAGCAAACAAGCGGTGCAAATTATTAAACACTTAGAGCGAGAAAACATGGGGATTGAACTTGTTGAGCAACCTGTACCCGCTAACGATATAGAAGGTCTTAAATTTATCCGCGAAAGGGTTGCAACCCCGGTTATGGCTGACGAAAGTGCCTTTTCTCCTAACCAAAGTCTTCAATTATTAAAAACAGGTGCTGTAGACCTGATTAACATAAAGTTAATGAAATCTGGGGGCATTAGACAAGCTTGGCAAATTGCTGACATATGTCAGGCTGCTGGCATTGAATGCATGATTGGGAGCATGATGGAGTCTATTGCCTCTGTAACAGCTGCAGCTCATGTTGCAGTGGCGCACCCGAACATCACCTATTACGACCTCGATGCACCACTGTGGATGGCTGACGAAGGATTGAAAGGGGGCATGCAGTATAACGGAAGTATTGTGGAGTTACAGGACCGAAATGGATTAGGAATTGGTTAAACCATATGGAGGTGTTTTTAGTGAAAATGAAAAAGAAGTGGTTAGTATCTATTCTATTTTTTCTTGCCTTTAGCTTCATGTTCCCAGCATCCTCATTTGCAAAAGAAGCAGAAAAACAAAAGGAAACAGCTTTTATTGATGTCGCAGTTGCTACACTATGGTCTAGCCCCGAAGATATTCGAGAAGGCTTAGATGAACCAGCTCTAGGAAACCCAGTGGACATGTGGCAATGGACAAGGAGCATGTCGGTAGAACAAAAGCGTGACCTTGTAGGAAGATTGCAAACACAGGGACTCTACGGACAAGAGGTTACGATACTAGAAGAACAGGGAGACTGGGCGAGAGTTGCAGTACATGGTCAACCTACACCAAAAAACGAGCTAGGTTACCCCGCTTGGATGCCAAAGGATCAGTTAACCTATGAAAAGAAATTTGCTCAACAAAAAAACAAAAAATCCTTTGCGCTTGTTACCTCTCCTACAACCTGGCTATATAATGACCATAAGTTCGAAGCAAAATTTAAAGAAATCAGTTTTAATACACGACTTCCAGTTATAACTCAAAGACATGGTGCCACTTTAGTAGCCACTCCATCAGATGGGAACAAGTGGATTGATTCCGAAGCAGTTTCTGTATATGGATCCAATCAAGATATTCCAAATCCAACTGGTGCAGATCTCGTTCAAACCGGGAAGAAATTCTTAGGTTTACCTTATCTATGGGCAGGGGCATCTGGATTTGGCTTCGACTGTTCTGGATTTACTCACACCATTTATAAAGCTCATGGTATAACTATACCACGTGATTCTTCCGTTCAAGCGACACATGGGAAACCAGTTGCAAAAGAAAACTTACAAAAAGGAGACCTGTTGTTCTTCGCTTATAATGAAGGAAAAGGATCTGTTCATCACGTAGGTATGTATATTGGAAATGGGAAGATGATTCATGCGCCAAATTCTTCAAGTACAGTGGAAATTATTGAGGTCTTTGAATCGGAGTATTACTCTTCTGAGTTTGCTGGTTCTAGGCGGTATATTGACTAAGTTTGAGTGATTACCAACCTCCTAGACAATTTGGGGAATAAAGGTAAAAAAAACTAACATTAATAAGTACCTGGTAGCCTACTATTAAATTATTAGTGGGCTGCTGTACTTTTGGACCGCCAGATTGGGAATCTAGTTCTATAGTAATTTGATTAGTTATGATGGGGAATAGATTTTAAAATAAGAAGAATACCGTGTGTGCTAGCGTATCCTTTGATATCATGTCTGGATATTTAAAATGGTCATTCTTATTTTTCGACGAGCCAAACATTTAAAACTTCAAGCAACATAAATCCATGGGTCTTATCTTCCACAGCACGCATCACTTTTCGGAATTGCTTGGGTCACTTGCATATTACTGTAGATAAAGACTACCGTAGACAAAAGTTACATCTTTACAGCTTCTCCATCGCAATGTCGGCAGAGCCTTCAACACATCGTAATTATGAATCAAAGTTTCAACTCTCTTAAAGAAGGATTTGAGGTTCCCTTCTCGGAAACTCAATCTATTTTTTATATAAATGACCTTCATTAATTTCGTGCCCCGTATATTCAATCTCATAATTATCCTCTGACCAATTAACTACTTTCTCACCAATATATTCTTCAAATTTTAGTCTACTCTAATCAATGAAATCTGCAAATTCATTGGAGTACCTTGCTCTGTCCAAAACCATTCCATCCACATCATAATTCGTAATCATTTCTTCGGTGATGCTAAATTCAGAGGATTGAAAGTCTTCTCGAATAGGTTTATGAAAGTTGAATTATTATGAACAGTCTTTAAAACTCTTCATCCTAACCTTTTCATTTTCTTCAAAACATTAGAAATAAGAGCCTCAATTTCACTTACCTTAACCAAATAAGTTGGTATTAAATAAAATATTATTGTTACTAATAATATTTTAAATATAAACCAATTTACTGATGTATTAAAAGTTTCATCTAATAGTAATAACACACAAAAATAAAATAATGAACAGATTGTTAACTTTTTAATATCTACGGAAAATACATTAAATTTTATATTTGGTAGTGTTCTTCTCATACTTAAAAGTAGAATTAAAAAGTTCAGGTTCATTGCAATTGAGTTAGCCAATGCCAAACCTTTATATTGAAAGAATTCAGATAATATAATTGCCAACACAATGTTTAATGTTGCTGTGAAAAAACTTACTATTAACGTTAAACGCATTTTTTTTAAAGCAAAAAAAACACGCATAAGAATTGTAGATCCAGAAATACCAAATAAACCCAGGGTATAATAAAAAAGGGCTTCTGAAGTCATTAAGGTCGCTTTTTTTCCAAAAGTTCCTCTTTCAAATGCTAGCTGAATAATTTCCTTATTATATATACCAAAAAGAATTATACATGGAAGTACAAAAAAAGACATTAATGTAAGGCCCGAGTTCAAAATATTAGATAGTTCTTCATCATCATTTATTGCAATGGTTCTACTTAATGAAGGAAATGCTATTGTAGCAACCGCCATAACAAATACCCCTACGGGCAATTGAATAATCTTTAAAGCATAGTTCAGAGCTGCTATACTACCTTCTTCCAAAGAAGAAGCAAAATATTTATCTGTAAACAGATAAATATTATTAAAAAGATAAATAATCATTATAGGAATTGATAAAAGATAAAGCTCCTTCAAAACACTAACTTCGCTATCAAATTGGATTGAAGGATTAAATTGTTTTCTAAAAGAATACAAAAAGACGGATATAAACTGTAAAAATGTCCCCAAGAGAGTTGACCATGCTAAAATTATAACAGAACTGCTGCTTCCCCAAGATAACATTGAGACAACAACTGTTATATTCAACCAAAGAGGGGCCAAAACAGTTATGTTAAAGTGCCTATGAACGCTTAACCAACTTGCATAAATATGATAAGAACCTAAAAACATCATCGATGGTAAGAGTATCACAATTATTTGTTTTACTTGTTTAATTTGTTCTAAATTGAAACCCGGTGCTAACAACTCAATAAGTACATCTAATTTCAAATAAATTATAGTACAAATAACAAGATAGAATAAACTTGATGAAATAGCAGAATAATTTAATACTTTCCAAGCACTTTTGTAGTCGTTCCGCATAATAATTGGTGTCACTATTGGAACAAATGACATCCCAATTGCTCCACCAATAACCGTAGTAACTAATATCGGAAGTGCATTAGAAAGATAAAACATATCTGCATAAATAGAAGTTCCAAACTTTGCGGCTATTACTTGCTCCCTAATAAAGCCCGAAAACCTGCTTAGTAATGATACTAATATAAAAAGAATCGCAATTAATGAAAAACCTTTCTTCACACTATCTCTTCTTTCTATTGTTATATATTATTAATGACACTTTTATAGATTTCGAAAAGTTTCTTCACCTGAAGATCAATAGAATTTTCTTCTACAGTTTTATGAGATGCTTTGATCATTCTTTGAAGTATATCATTATTTGTAAAAAGGTAGTCTATTTTTTCACTAATAGCATTTGCATTATTTACATTAACTAGATAACCATTTACGCCATCTTGTATTATTTCAGGAATTCCCCCAACTCTTGTAGCAATTACTGGGGTCTCACAACTAATGCTTTCTAAAGCTACTAAACCAAAACCTTCATTATAAGATGGCAATACAAATACATCTGCTATGTTGAACCAGTCAGAAACATCTCTTTTAGGTACTGAACCAATAATTCTTACTCTAGAAGCCAGTCCTTCAGTTAATTTATGAATCTTTTCTCTCTCTGGCCCATTTCCAACAATAATGAACATAGTATCATGTTTATCTGGGAATATTTTCATTAATTCAACAAAAGTATAAATACCTTTTTTCACCAGAAGATTCCCAACAAAAAGAATAACTTTTTTATTCATTTGAATATCGTATTTTTGACGTAATTCTTTATTATCTCGTGGATAAAAAAGTTCTCTATTCACACCGCAATTTACTGTATTTACCTTTTTAACATTTACTTCATAGTCACTAACGATACTATCCTTTAGATAATAGCTGACAGTCACTATCCTATCAGTATTGTTAAATATTCTTTTTAATATCCAATGTCCAACTGATGACTTAATATGTGCATCACTTCCATGAACAGTAATAACTACCTTTTTCCGCGTGAACCATTTAATTGGAAATACTAGTAATCCAGTTGGAAAAGCATAGTGTATATGAACTATATCAATATCTTCTGTAAATATTAGTCTAAGTGATTTTAAATAGAGAAGAACATATTTTAAGATTTTTTCAATTTTACTACCACCTTGTTTAGTATTAACGCTTAACTTTATAGATGTAGTTAACTTTTTCAGCTGATCTACTTGCTCCTTAACAAAAATCCCAAATTGAGGAGAATTCATACTAGGGTACATATTAGAGATTATTAATATCCTCATACTCAACCTCCTCTCGTTGTAACTAAAAATCTAATGAAAAATATCAGGAGCAAAAACATAATATGAATCGGATCTAAGAATCCACTATGAATAATATTCAAATTCATCACTAGCAAGTAACTATAAATAAGAATAGAAAATACATCTCGTTTTACCTTAAGGCATTTATAATAATATTGTAATAATGCACCTGTAAGGAACATACCGAAGATAATACCAAGTAATCCAAAATCAACATATAAACTTCCGAGGACTGAGGGTGTTATAGTATTTAAGGTTCCGTTAATATAACGAGTCCCAGTTAGTAGTCCCACGTATTGCCTAGCACTTAAATTGTCTCCAGGTAAAATTGATAAAAATGAAGAACTAATTACTTTTCCATAGTAGAAGTCTTGTAAATCCGGAACTTTACCCCTCAATTCATAAAAAATTTTAGGACCCTCTTGTACAGTTAATAATGCTGGAATTATAGGCTGAAGCAAGTTCATTTTTATAACAGATCCATACTTTTCTTGGAAAACCTCTGTCCCATCTCGTGCTACAATACGAAAGTATGAAAAAGAACCTAATATTATAAATAAAAGCAAGCAAATAATTAATATTTTTTTAATATTTATCCTTTGTATTAAATAATGTCTCATCAACAGCAAAATAATCAAAAATGTAAGAAGAGGTGTACGGTACCCTAGTAAAAATAATATGAATGCTGATAATCCAATCATTACATGAACAGTCAATCGATATTTACTTAATTTAATTGAACTAGCATAAAAAAGGATAGTACCTAGCCAATTCAAGAGTGCTAGATACATAAAATAAGAGCTTACATTGTGTCTTATTTCATTTTCTGCTTCTAGCATTGGTACTCCATAAGAAACAAAGATAACAACCGTAAAAACTAGTCCTACTATAAAAAGAGAAAAACCATACATTGCTAATAAATGATAGTTTATTTGTAATTCATTCATTTTTACTTTTATAATTTTCAGATATAGTCCACCTAATAAAAATGAAACTATACCAATTAAATAATACAAACCATTTTTAAAAAGGTAATCTACTCCTAAAAGTGGAAGAGATCCAATAAAAAAATACGCTAGATATACACCAGAATATGTTATTTCTGGTGAAAAAACATCAAACCTACTAAATAGATAGTTGGATGCAATGTTCAACATTAAATACGTTGCAACTAATCCTATACTTATAAGCATACTTTCCGGAAATAACACTGCACTTAAACCTATTACTATAGACAAAAAAATAATAACTATAACTGACCTCATTACAGGCAAACCCCTTCTACATTAACGTTCTACTAATTTTCCATGGAATCAGCATTTTAGGGATAGGCAACAAATTATTAAATAGTAATTGTTTACGAATAAGTAGAACTATACTCTTATCAGAATATAGTTCTTTTAACGGTAAAAGGAAAACTTTTCATAATATTAATAATCTTTATCAAAATTATTGATCGCATTACTGACAAACTTAATTTGTTCCTTTGTTAATTCTGGAAACAAAGGCAAAGATACGATATCATTTCCATATTTTTCAGCAACTGGATAAGTACCAATAGGAATCTCAAGTCCTTTATAAGCATTTGATAGATGCACTGGGATTGGGTAATGAATTCCGGTTTGAATTCCTTTATCATTTAAATAACTTATAAAAGCCTTCCTCCTCTTTGTACGAATCACATATAAATGAAATACATGGAGAGAATATTCAGCTTCTATAGGTTTAGTAACTTCAGGATTTCTAAGAAGATTATTATAAATCTCTGCATTTTTTCTACGCATCTTCGTCCACTCTTCAATGTACTTTAACTTTATTCGAAGAATAGCTGCCTGAACCCCGTCTAAACGGCTATTGTAACCAGGTACCTCGTGCACATATTTTTCAATACTACCATGTTGACTTAATAATCGAATTTTAGTCGCTAGATCTTGATTATGAGTTACAACAGCCCCGCCATCACCATAGGCTCCCAAGTTTTTACCTGGGTAAAAACTAAAACAAGCAATGTCGCCAATTGAACCAACTCTTTTACCTTTGTATTCAGCACCGTGCGCTTGTGCAGCATCCTCAACGACTTTTAGATTGTAGTTTTTGGCAATGTTCATGATTGGGTCCATATCAGCTGGTTGACCATATAAATGAACTGGTATAACTGCTCTTGTTTTTTCAGTAATTCTCTCTTCTATTTTTGTTACATCAATTGTATAGGTGCTTTTGTCACAGTCTACTAAAACTGGTGTTGCACCAACTGCAGAAATTGCTTCAACTGTTGCAATAAAAGTATTTGCTGCAGTTATGACCTCATCACCTTGTCCAACACCTAACGCTTTTAGCGCTAACCATAAAGCATCAGTTCCGTTTGCTACTCCCACACAGTATTGTGCTTGAGAGTAATTTGCAAATTCCTCTTCAAACTTTTGCACTTCGTCTCCACCAATAAATGCTGCTTGGCTAAATACCTTTTTCACCGCCGACATTACTTCATCTTCAATACTTTCATATTGTATTTTCAAATCTAAAAACGGAACAGTTACCATAAAGCCCACCTCTATACTAGTGTTGTTGTCTTTTTTTCTTTTTTAAATTTTAATAACTTATCTGTTAATCTTAAGACTTTTACAATTTTCAGTCCTTCATACCCATTACTATTTGACAACATTCCAGTATTAATACATTCGACGAAATGTTTTAGTTCAACATATAAAGCTTCTTTTTGATCTAAATCGATTGCTTTACCACTATCTTGATAATACTCATATTGCGCATGTGCTCGATCGTTTACTTGCATTACAACACTTTTTCTGTATAGTTTAACTTTTTCTATTGGTTCGACCTCATCATAAACAAGCATTCCATTTCTTCCTATTACTGAGAACTTTCGTACCTTTTCAGGGTGTAGCCAACTCAAATGAATATTTGCTTTAACGTTATTTTTATATGTTAAGTGTAGATAAGCACTATCCTCGTAATGAGGGTGAATATTGCAGTTTGCTTCTACATCTAGTTTATCAAGTTCAACATCACCCATTAGGTAATTAATAATCGATATATCATGCGGTGCCAAATCCCATATCACATTTGTATCACGTTGAAACAAGCCAAGGTTTAGTCTTTGAGAAGATACTTGTAAGACATCGCCAATTTCGCCAGAATCAATAATCTCTTTCATTTTACGAACAGCACCAGTATATACAAAAGTATGACCAGTCATTAAAGTTAATCCTTTTTGATCTGCTAGTGAACAAAGTACTTTTGATGATTCCACACTGTCAGTTAAAGGCTTTTCAACAAACACATGCTTCCCATGCTCTAGCGCTTCTTTAGCAAATCTAAAGTGAGTAGTTACAGGAGTAGCAATTAAAATCATGTCTACCTCTTCATCTTTTAAAAGCTGAGTATAATCATCGACTGTTAATACATAAGGATATTTATCTCTCATTTTTGCTAGATTAACCGGATCTAAGTCTGCAATATATTTTAACTTTACATCTTTAATAGCATCTAAATTTCTAATTAAATTTGGCCCCCAATATCCACACCCAATTACTCCTGCTGTTAACATCCAATTTCCCCCTTAGAAACCATTACCTAAAAACATAGCCAATGGTGTTTTTAATATGATTTTTATGTCGAGCCAAACAGATTGATTTCGCAAATAATAATTATCCAATTCTACCATTTCATTAAACGTTAAGGTATTTCTACCAGAGACTTGCCAAAGCCCTGTAATACCAGGTAAACCCCTTAATCTTTCTTTATGCCAAGCTTTATATTTATCAACTTCGTATTTCAAAGCAGGTCTCGGACCCACAATGCTCATTTCACCTTTTAAAACATTTATAAATTGTGGTATTTCATCGATGCTCGTCTTCCGAATTATCTTCCCAATAAAGGGAATAATTCTACTATCATTTGTGATTTTATAGACTACTTCGCCAGACTTGATTTGTGTTGTATTCAAAGACTCTCTAATCCAATGTTGTACATATTGTTGATGGAGAGAAGAATCATTATTCACGTGCATCGATCTAAACTTTAACATTTGGAATGCATTTCCATCTTTACCTATACGTTCTTGTTTAAAAAAAACAGGACCTTTAGACATTATTTTTATCATCACTGGTACAATTATGAATAATGGAAAAAAAAGAACAAGAAAAAATATAGAGCAAATTATATCTAACAGTCTTTTAGCCATTGTTAAGAAACCTCTTTTCACTCAACTTGGCCAACTACCTTTGCCGGATTACCAACAACTATCGCGTTTTGTGGTACATCTCTTGTAACAACACTCCCCGCCCCCACCATTGCATTCTCTCCAATGTTGATTCCGGGCAATATTGTCACACCAGACCCAATGGAAGCACCTCTTTTTACTGTTGTATATAGAACTTTCCAGTCATTATCCGTTTTAATTTCCCCACCCTTGGTAGTAGCTCTTGGGTACATATCATTAGTAAAAACAACATGATGCCCTATGAATACATTATCTTCTATAGTAATCCCCTCACAAAGAAAGGAGTGACTTGATATTTTACAACGGTCACCTATTACTACACCTTTTTGCACTTCTACAAAAGTACCGATTTTCGAATTATTTCCTATACTACAACCATATAAATTAGTGAAGTCATAAATTTTTACATTATCACCCAACTTAACATCAGGTGCAATATTCTTCATAAATCATTTCCCCTTTTTAACGGACACCTATGCCTCTGTATTTTATTCCATTAGCCTCAATTTTTTCTCGATTTAAAACATTACGACCATCTAAAATAACTTTTGCATTTTTAAGATTTTTAAAATCAAGGTCTTTATATTCATTGTGCAAAGCTTGTAAAATGACAACATCCACATTCTTAATCTCATCAAGTGGTAAAGCAGTTACACCATACTTTTCAATTTCTTCATTAGTAAAAAGTGGGTCATTTACAAATATATTTGCCCCCTTTTCTTTCAAAGCCTTAATCACAAGTAGTGTACTCGACTTCGTAGGCTCCTTCACATTTCCTCGAAATGCCAACCCTAGTATCAGTACATTTTGGTTAGAAACCGATCCAATCTCTTTTTCAATCAATTCTATAGCGTATTGTGACATGTTATCATTTACCTCTCGAGCTAGTGTGATTATTCCTTTACCCAGATCTCTATTAATGAAGAAATAAGGATATATAGGAATACAATGACCACCTACACCTATACCCGGCTCATGAATATTAGATAATGGCTCGCTATTTCCAGCGTACCTAACTTCTTTCATGTTAACACCTTTTTTTTCAGCATATATTGCTAATTCATTCGCTAGAGCTATATTAACATCGCGGTATACACACTCTGCAACCTTGGTAAACTCTGCTGTTTCCAAACTGCTTACTTTTATAACTTCACATTGAAGTGCTTTTTCATAAAAATCAGCGGCTAAGTTCAGACTCTTGTCATCAATTCCTCCTACAATTTTAGGGTAAGATTTCAGGTCACTTAATATCCTATTTGACTGCACACGTTCTGGACTATAGGCTAGTGAAAAGTTAATACCCATTTTCAATCCGGATTCTTCCTCCAACCTTTTACCCAGTCGGTTTCTAGTGTCACCAGTTGACAGTGTTGTTTCAATAATAACTAGTGTGTTTTCTTTTAATCCTTTACCAATTGACTCCATTGCAGCATCCATAAATTGATAATCAGTATCATTGTTTTCTTTTATCAAAATCGGAACGATTACCACTACAATTTCTGATTGTTGAACAGACTCTACTGTATTGGTGGTCGCCGTTAGAGTATTATTTTTAAAAGTTTGTTCTAAAAGATCTGACAAACCTGGTTCATTAACTATTGGTGAAATACCCTTGTTTACACTATCAACAACTGCCTCATTGATATCAACACCTCTTACAAAAAATCCACGATTGGCGAATTGAGCTGCTAATGTCAGTCCAATCTTCCCTAAACCTACAACTGTAACATTTTGCATATTAATGCCTCCATGTAATAAATGTATATAAATTCAACTCTGAATCCTATTTCATGTTAACTTATCGATAACAGCATACTGTTTTTGTTTCATAATTTCCCAGTTATAATCAACAAGAAAACTTTTAGCGTTAACAGCGTACTTCCTTGTATCTATATTTCCATTGACCACAAGTTTAATTTTGCTTGTTAAGTCTGCTAGGTTCCCTGGTTCGAAATACATTATCATCTCATCTGAGAAATAAGAGGATAGTGTGGGTAACTTTGAAGATATTATAGGAATTCCTAACGCAACATACTCCACTAATTTTGTTGGGAGTATATGTTTGGTAAAACCATCTAATCTATTAGGTACAATTGCTAGGTCTGCATCAGATATGAGTTTGTGGATTTTATCTACTGGGTATCTCTTTCCTTCGCAAAGTACTAAATCATGAACTCTTAGCTCTTTTATTAACTCTTGTAATTTTGTAACATAGTCGCCGTTACCATAAATATAAAATCTAACATCTCCTAGTTCTTCCCTAATACTAGACAAGGATCTTACAACTAAATCTATCCCATACCTTTCTACTACTGAACCATGATATACTATTTTAAATTTTTCTTTATTGTCGTCTAATAATTGCACCGTTGGTGAGGGAAATAATTTTGTATCAGGAACATTCATGATAACAGTAACTTTTTCAGGTTTAATTCCACGAGAAATTAAAATCGCCTTATAAGGATCATGCACTGTTATGATATGGTCAGAAAAACTCATACTAATTTTTTCTTCTAAATACAATAAAGATAACTTTAATCCTTTACCATTAAACTTAGTAGCAAATAAATCAGTCATTAAATCATGCATATCCAAAATAACCTTAGCACCCAATAGTTTAGGTATAATTGCTGTAAAAACCATAAAATTCGGCAATGTATGGACATAGATACAATGGTATCTTTTTTTACGATAAAGAAGTGTTAGAACTAATAACGCCCTGAAAAAAAAATGTAAATAACTTAAAAAATAACTTACTAGACCCTCTCCTCTATATCTTTTAACATTTAGGCCAATTGTATTTACGCCATTAACTTCAGCAATCCCTTCTTTATCCTTTAAACATATAACATCCACTTCATCTCCTCTTTCTACTAAAGCTTCAGCTTCCCTTCTTACCCTGGGATCAGATAAATAATGCGTGTAAGCAACCATGCATATTTTTTTCAAAAAAATCTACCTTTCTATACACAAAAATCAAGTGAACAAGTTTTATTAGTTCTAGCTATGATTTTATTATGTTTTTGTTCATTAGGTTCTTGAGATAATCAAAGAATTCAGTATTCATTTCTTCCCTCTGTAGTGCGAATTCTAAATTAGCCTTTAAAAAACCAATTTTATCCCCTACATCATATCTTCTCCCTATATATTCATATGCGTGCAATTTTCCTTGTAATGCTATCTCGTTCAGAGCGTCTGCAAGTTGAATCTCTCCACGTTCATCCGGTATTGTTTTATCTAACAAATCAAATATACTTGGCTCTAAGATATATTTTCCAATTACCGCTAAATCGGAAGGGGGTGTTTCCCTTGGCTTTTCTACTACTCTGTTTACAGCATAGACATTATCAAATGTTCTATCATATCCGATAACTCCATATTTTTTCAGATTCTCTGTTTCCACTTTTTGGACAGCTAACAGATTATGTTGGTGTTTATCGTATACACCTATCATTTGACTTAGACAAGGTACATCTGAGTCCACTAAATCATCACCAAGTAAAACTGCAAACGGTTCATCCCCAATAAAATTTCGAGCACACCATACAGCATGTCCTAATCCTTTTGGTTCTTTTTGCCTGATATAGTGAATGTCAGCTAAATTTGACGAGTATTGAACTCTTGCAAGTAAATCTAGCTTTCCTTTCTCCTCAAGATTACGCTCCAGCTCAGGAGAAGCATCGAAATGATCCTCAATCGCACGTTTCCCTTTACCAGTGACGATAATAATATCCTCAATACCAGAAGCCACAGCTTCTTCGACAATATATTGAATAGTAGGCTTGTCTACTATAGGTAACATTTCTTTCGGCATAGCTTTTGTCGCTGGCAAAAAACGGGTTCCTAAACCTGCTGCAGGAATGATTGCTTTTCTGATCTTTTTCATTTAAGACTCCTCCTATATCAAGTAGTGAATAAAATATCTAGTAAAAGAGTGAATCTAATGATTACTTCACAAAATTTATCTTTAATCAAAGCAACCCCAAAAACTTCTTCTTTTTTAACCTAGTAGGAACGTCTCCAATAACATTCCCACCTTGTATCAAGGTCTGCGCATTTTCCATAAAAAAGTAGACCATATTATTACCATAAGTCTTATCTATTTCATTAATTGATTCAGCCATACAAAATCCCCGTGAAGTTGTATTGTGGGCATCCGACGCAAGAAAGTGTGTAAGATTATGTTCAATTAGATCCTGAGAGAACCTCTGTATCTTTTTTCCGAATTTTCCGACTATACTAGCCGCTGTAATCTGCGTCAGAGTTCCTTTTTTAACTAACTCATACAGAATATTTGGATTTTCTATTAATTCCTTATTTCTCTCGGGGTGAACAATGATAGGCTTATATCCTTCTAGCTGTAAATCAAATAATAGTTGCTGAGTATAACGAGGTACATGATTGGATGGTAATTCCAAAAAGATATAACAACTTGTTTCATTTAAGCAAAGAAGCTGTCCATTCTTTATGCCTTCAACCATATCTCCACTTATGCGAGATTCTTGTCCTGATAAGACGGTTAATGGGATATCTTCCTCTTCCAACCTTTTATTTAGGCGATTTACTTCTATTAAAATATTATTTTTAGTGTTAGTATATTTTCCATTTTGGTGATGAGGGGTTGCAATTATAGTGTGAATACCATGCAATACGGCTTCTTTAGCCATTTGTACACTGTCAGCAGTATGTTTTGCACCGTCGTCTAAACCTGGAAGTATATGGCAATGAATATCAATCATATGGGTTCACTCCTACTAAAATTTTCGTTTTATCTGGTAAGATAGCACTAGTATAGCAGGAAGCTAATGTAGATGAAACGGTAAATTTACATAAAATTGGGAAATGATAGAATAACACTATGATTTTGCACTAATTCTTTCTATCGCAATTCTTTAGGCAAATCCCGATTTCATTCAATGGCTTTCACCACAGGAATAGGAGTTTTATCTTGATTTCATAATAATTTTGTTCCAAGTAAAGACTCCTACTCAAGGAGTCTAATTCGTACCATAGTAATAGTAGCTAGCTTTCTTCTGCTCACGGTCGTTTAAAACAGCACCTAACAACTTTGCTTTGGCTGGGTTTAAAAGCTCTTGAGCCTTCTGAGCTGCTTCATACTCTGTTTGCTTACTACGAACAACGAGCAACGCACCATCACATTGGTCAGCTAGTATTTGAGCATCCGTTACTGCAAGTACAGGTGGCGTATCGAAAACAATCAGATCGTAAAGCTCAGATGCCTCATTTATTAACATTCCCATCACTTTTGAGCCCAGTAACTCAGAAGGGTTTGGAGGAATCGGTCCACACGCTAGTAAGTCGAGGTTATCAATATCACTTGGAACAATACTTTGAATCAGTCCCAGTTCCCCTACTAACACACTGCTAAGACCTTTACGGTTATCTAACCGAAAAGTATAATGCAAAGTTGGTTTTCTAAGATCTGCATCTACAAGTAGTACTTTTTTTCCTGACTGTGCAAAAACGATAGCAAGGTTCGCAACTGTTGAGGATTTACCTTCTGAAGGTCCAGACGATGTAACCAAAAGTGTTTTAAGTTGTTCATCAACAGATGCAAATTGAAGATTTGTTCTTATTGTTCTAAATTGTTCAGATATAGGAGAACGTGGGTTAACCTTTGTAATTAAATATCTCGACGTGTTATTTTTAAACTGTCTTTTTCTTCTGGCCATCAAATTCTCCCCTTCCTCTGCGAGCCACTTGTTGAGTAAAAGCAGTGTTAATTAAATCATCTTCTCTAATATGTGGTATTACTCCTAAGACTGGAATATCTAGTCTTTGCTCAACATCAATTTCTGTCTTTATCGTGTTATCTAAATACTCAAGTAAAAAGGCGAGTCCCACTCCAACCACTATGCCTAATACAACAGCAACTGCCATGTTTAATAATGGTTTTGGATTCACTGGACTTGGATCATCTGGAACGAAAGCCTCTGACAGAATGTTTACATTATCTACGTTCATTAGTGTCGGTATCTTTTCTTTGAACACGCTAACCGTAGTATTTGCGATATCAACTGCCTGTTTCGGACTTTCATCCGTTGCTGTTACTGTAACAACTTGAGAATTCTGTTCACTAGAAACTTGAATCATTTCTGCTAGCTGATCCGCTGTCAACGATAGATTCAATTCATCTGCCACATCCTGTAGAATAGCAGGGCTTTTTATAATAACGTTATACGTATTTATAATTTCGATATTAGAGCGAATTTCATTTACATCTACACCCATTTGTGCGGATTCTTTCTGATTGACAATAAACTGTGAGCTAGATTGATAGGTTGGTGTCATCACGAAATACGTAACACCTGCACTTACTATTGCTGCACCTATCGTAAGAAGTATGATTAATAGTAACCTCTTCTTAATTGTTTCGAATATTTCTTTCAACGAAATCGTTTCTCCCATCGTGATCCCCCCATACATAACAACCATGTATATTCTCTATTATATGTCCGTTGCACATTATGTCGAAATTATAACATAGATTTGAGAAGGGTAACATAAGATACTTTTAATAAGAATTGTCCATTTTTGTTAAATAAAGGTGTTTGATTGGGGGAGATAATTTAAAATTACAAAAAAGACCGAATAACTTATCAGTTTTTCCTCTAATTCGATATGAATTTTTTAAATATCTTTATGTCAGTATCATGCTCAGCTACTTTAACGGATATTTCCTTAAAGCTTGTTTGTTTTTCTGTTTTCAGCAACTTGTTTTGATAAGCTACCTAACTTTTCAATAATTACTTGCTGGCCCCCTTCTCTCTATCCTGCCATCCATTCATTTAATGGCTGCAATTTCTCGTCAAATAAAGATGATAACATTTGTGTAATCTCTTTATTAATCATCTCATCACCTCTTCGTTCTATTATATCAACTATATAAAAGGTTGTGGTGATCATAATAGAAAAGAAATAGCATACCAACAAGTTACAATTTGGCATGCTACCTATCATGAAATTAAATTTTCTTCCTTAAATAGGACCTACATATTCAAAATCACTATACTAGTTCTTTCCCAAAAGTACCCTCGAACGCAGATTCCTTAACTTTTCTTCTATCCGAAGGTTTTTCTCTTTCTTGTAGGTTTTCTGGTAGGTTTTCCATAACTCCTTGATACCCAAGCGCAACTAAAGCTTGAACTTCAAAATGATCTGGGATGTCTAAAACCTCTTTTGCTTTATCTTTATAGATGCCACCCATCGCATGGGTAATCAAACCTTTTTGGGCGGCTTGTAACGATAGAAAACCCCAAGCGGCTCCAGTATCAAAAGCATGTGTTCCAATTTCATTCCCATCTCTTTCTTTTTCAGATACTAGTAGGATGAGGACAGGTGCTTTTTTCGACCATGCCTGATTTCCTTCCATAACAAACGATTGAAACTTTTCACGATTTTCCTCTGTTCTTGCTACAATAAATCTCCACGGTTGTAGGTTCATGGCAGACGGGGCCCAGCGAGCTGCCTCCAGAACTCCTAGTAATGTTTCCTCAGATACCTTCTTATCACTAAAGGATCTTGGTGACCAGCGATTCACAAATAACGGATCGGCATCATATTCTGGCTTACGGTTTTCTTTTACTTCTTGCTTTAACCCGGAAAGAGTTGTCATTAAACATTCCTCCTCTGTTGAATTCACCATTAGTTTCTTATTATAGAAGGATTACCCTTTTCTTGCCAAAGATACGCTTACTTACAAATAATTGCTTTTTTTCTATCAATCTATTAAATTAGTAGATAATTATCTAAAATTGGTAAAATTTGTTTTAAATTGAAAGTAATCTAAAGGGGGCACTCATGAAGAAAAGGAAAATTGCATTTATTGTATTAATTTCACTCATTTTGACTGCTTGTGGGCAGTCTGTAGCAGTTGAAGAAACTAAAGAGAAGGAGAAGTTCAAAGAGTCCAAAGAAGAAATCAAAACAGAAGCATCTTCAAAAACAGTGGAACACATACAGGAAGTAGACTTAGAACGAAGGGCAGAACAAAAGTTAGAACTATTGACCACTTCAAAGAAGGTTCCATTAGCCTCTACAGCTGCGCTAGAAGAGAAACAAAAGGAAGGAGCTCCAACCACGGATTACTCAACAACCGAACATGAGCAGACTTATGAGATCACAGTTGCTGAAGCTAACTTACGTAAAGGACCAAGCACCAAGCACGAAAAAGTATTCTCTCTTTTCTATGATACGAAAGTAGAAGCAAGTCAAAAAGCAAACCTTGGTGATTCGGATTGGTACTATATCTCCGCAAAAGGGAAAGAAGGATGGATATCCTCCAGTATAGTAGAAGAATTTGAACCAACTAAACAATCTGAATTGAAAGTAATAGTAGATGCTCCACTTATTAATCAGATGCCTCTGCTACCTAGAGGCTGTGAAGTAACTAGCTTGGCCATGCTATTACAATTCGCGGGAGTAAGTGTAGACAAAATGACATTAGCAGAGGAAGTAATCAGAGTCCCTTTTGAAGAGAACGGACTAAGAGGGAATCCTTACAATGGCTTCGTTGGAAATATGTACACCTTTGATGAGCCTGGCCTAGGCGTCTACCACGGACCGATTGCAGAATTAGGAAAGAAATATTTAAGTAGTATTGTCGATCTTACTGGCCAATCATTCGATGCTGTTATCAATCAACTAAACGCAGGAAAGCCTGTTTGGGTGATTAATAACACCACATTCAGTCATCTGTCGAATGGCTATTGGGAAACTTGGAATACTTCTAATGGAGAAATTCAGATTACTTATAAGGAACATTCCGTACTAGTAACTGGTTACGATGATCAATACATCTATTTTAATGATCCCCTTGCTATGATTAAAAATAGGAAGGTTTCCAGAGAAGATTTTATCGCTGGGTGGGAGCAAATTGGCAGTCAAGCTATTTCTTATAATTAAGGAAAATTTTACATCTATATTTTTACAAAACATGCTATAATAATGGAAAATTCGTGGTCATATTACGAGGTGCGATTAGATGCAGAAAAAGACGATATTATCCGTTGCCGCGACTGCGGTTGTAGCTACTACAATATTTGCTACTCCGATTGATGCTGCTACTTATAAAGTGAAAAAAGGCGATTCGCTATGGCGGATTGCCCAAAAATATAATACAGGCGTTACACAATTAAAAACACTGAACAAATTAAAAAGTACGGTTGTGTTTCCCAACCAGGTTCTTACCGTGGCAACTGCAAAAACTTCTTCTAAAGCTACTAAAAAGCCAACGGTTAAGAAGACAGTAACAAAGTCAAAAGCAACAGGTACAACATCTACATATAAGGTAAAATCCGGTGATTCCTTAAGCAAAATTGCAGCAAAGCATAAAATAACACTTAAGCAGCTAATTGAATGGAATAAACTTAAATCCACTGTGATTTATCCTGGAAATGTATTGATAGTTTCAAGTAAGGTCACTACTCCTAAAAAAACTAATACTGCACCAAAACCACAACCAAAGCCAGTAGTGAAACCTAAACCAGTCACAAATCCGAAGCCTTCCATTTCTAAACCAATCTCCACTACTGTATATACAGTTAAAGCTGGTGACTCTCTTTGGAAGATTAGTCAGACCTATAAGATTGGGGTTGAGGACCTTAAAAAATGGAACAAACTGAAAACGGATAGTATTTACGTCGGGCAGAAATTAAAAATTTCAAAAGTAGCGAAAGAAGTAGCTCTTCCAACACCGCTACCAAATGAAGTTCCTTCGGATCAAGGTGATTATAATGTTACGAAGTTGATAGCTGAAGCAACTGCATTATTTGGAACCCCATATCAGTTTGGTGGATCCACACCGGTGGGCTTTGATTGCAGTGGATTTATTTTTCACGTGTTCAATCTAGCTGGTAAAGATATAGCAAGATATTCTAGTGAAGGCTATTACAACCGTTCTTTCTATGTAAACAAACCTCAACTTGGTGATTTAGTGTTTTTTGAAAACACGTATAAAAAAGGAATTTCTCACGTTGGGATTTATGCAGGTAACAATACTTTTATCCATGCGGGTGAAACGGGTGTAACTACATCTAGTTTAACGAATTCTTATTGGAACCAGCACTTTGATGGATTCAAACGTTTATATTAATAACCTCGGGTTTGTACCCAAGGTTATTTTTTTGTCCTTGTTTTTCGTACGAATGATACATCTAACTTGAAGAATAATACAGGTATATATAAGGTTTGGAGGTGTAATAGCATGAGCAGCAAAGCAATAGTTACAATCATTTTATGTGTTCTAATAGCGAGTTCATTCTTATTGTATAAGTATGGAGGGGTAGAAGCACTAGAAAACGAACCAGATACCAAAAGACTCATTTATATTCCCATCGGCGATAGCTTAGCGGAAGGCTGGCATGCTACTACAAAAGATAAAAGTTATATTTCTATTTTATCTCAGTTCATACAAAAGGGGTTGGGATATAACGTTATTACAAAGAACGGTGTTCGAGTAGCAGGAGCAGGATTAAAAGATGCGGCAATGCCAAATATCTCAAAAATAATAATGGAACACCCTGACCTCATAACTATCGAATTTGGGACCAATGATTCAAATAGAAATAAAAAAGCTTATGTTCCACCAGAAGAATTTAAGATGCTCCTCTGGCACTTAGTAGAACGGCTCCAACAAGCTCCAAGCAACCCTAAGATTATACTGGTTACAACTTGGAATCGAGGCCAGGATTCTTTGAAGTATGATCATATTATTAAAGCAGTAGCAGAAGAAAGGGATATCGCAGTCGCTAACATACAAAATGTGTGGATGAACAGAACGGACACTTGTGGACCAGATAAACTCGTTACATACAATGGATTAAGTGATAACTGGCATCCTAATGATAAAGGCCATCAAGAAATTGCTGAAATTATATTTGAACAAGCAAAAAAATTATTAAAGGAACAGAATTAGAAAGGGACACAGGCTATGTGTTCTTTTTTACATTTCTTCAACTATAACCCCATGTAATCCTAATCCAGACATTGAAATACTACAAAAAATGAATTGTTCCTCTCATATTTCTACTAACCTACCATTTTTATCTACGATTATGTCCATAACACTGTATTATGGTTACAAATCGATTACATTCAATATTTTTCGACAAAGCACATGCTATACTCTGGATATCAAAATGACAAACTCAAGGAGTGAACAAAACATTCATGAAAAAAACAACAAAGACATTGATCACTGTTGCTACTAGTTTTGTTTTATCCACTGGATTTTCAAGTAAAGCGGATGCTGCTACTTATACGGTAAAATCTGGTGACAGCCTTTGGAGAATCTCTCAAACTTATAATGTGAGTATTAGTGAATTACAAACTATAAATAATCTTTCTGGATACACTATTTATCCTGGTCAAACGCTTGAAACAACAAGAGAAACAACTTCTATTACAAATACAGATGGAAGTGCAAGCACTTATACAGTTAAATCGGGAGATAGCCTTTGGGCAATCAGCAGAGCTCATAATCTATCTGTCTCTCAATTAAAGTCGTTGAATAACCTAAGCTCTAATACGATTTATGTTGGACAAGTTTTAAAAGTTAGCGGTTCAGCCACCTCAACACCTGTACCACCGACAACACAACAGTCTTATAAAACAGCCTTAGTTGCAGAAGCAAAAAAACACATCGGCACACCTTACAAGTGGGCTGGAAATGCTCCTGGTGGATTCGACTGTAGTGGGTTTATTTACTACACACACAACCAGGTTGGGAAGAAAATTTCTCGTCTATCTGCAGCAAGCTATTACAACATGGCTACAAAAATCAGCAGTCCAGAACCTGGGGATCTCGTTTTCTTTAAAGACACTTATAAGAGCGGCATCAGTCATATGGGTATCTTTGTAGGAAACAACTCGTTCGTGCACGCTGCTTCTAGTGGGGTTCAGCTTACAAGCTTGAGTAATACGTATTGGAAAGGTCACTTTGCTGGATACGGTAAATTTTAATCATAGAACGATAACAAAAACCAGATGAGTCAGCTCATCTGGTTTTGCTTTACATTCAGAAGTTCTTCTATGACTTTTAAGGATGTCAATGCATCATCTCCTGTAATAATTGGCTGTCTATCACGGAGAATACAATCAACAAAATGATCCACTATTCCGGTATTCGTTTGATTATCGTTTGTTTGAATCCCTTCAACCTTGTACTTCTCCATATCTCCATTACTATGTTCTACGACTAACTGATGCTCCTGTTCATAGTAAATCTTTAATATCCCTTTCTGACAATATATAATGGTACTATTATCCTCCGAGCCATAGTATGTCCATGAGAAGGATCCAGTTCCTATTCTTCCTCGTTTTGTTTTCATGATACAAACAACATTATCGCATACCTCAATTGGTTGTTGATTCTCATCCTTTTTATCTAAAGCACCATGAAAAGCTTGAATATCCTGTATATCATCATCCAGTAAGTAGTGAATTAAGTCTATTTTGTGAATGCCTAAATCACCCGCAACTCCTGTATGGGAACGATTCTTTTTAAAGAACCAAGTACTAGACGACTTGTTTATCCCCCAATATTCTGGTCCCCTATGGCCAAAAGTAGTTTTAAATGTTAATACTTCTCCTAGTTGTTTGGAGGATAGGATTTCTTTCGCTTTTTGATGCGCTTTATTGAATCGTTGGTTGTGATCAACCATTAATATTTTGTTGGATTTTTTTTGGGCATCAATGATAAGGTTTGCATGATCAACCGTAATGGCTATAGGCTTTTCACAAAGAACATGTTTACCATATAATAATGCTTCTGTAGAGTAAATATGGTGAGAATCATTGGAAGAGCAGTCACTTATTGCTGTTATAGAAGGATTCTGAAAGAGTTCTTCTATTGTTTCAACAACCTGACCAGAACAGGTATTAGCAAGCTGTCTCGCTCTTTCGACATTCCGATCGTAAAAATAAATTTGATCTACAAACGGATTGGCCATATATTCAGGAACATGTCGAAGTCTTGCAATGGATCCACAACCAATAATCCCTACATTTATCTTCTGCATGCAGCATTTCCTCCTATTCTCGTTTTTGGAATAGTACCGCTATAATAATGATCAATCCTTTAACCAATCCTTGTAAATATGGAGAGATATTCATTAGATTCATCATATTATTTAATACTCCTAGTAGTAATACCCCAAAGAAGGTTCCTATTACTTTTCCTCGCCCACCAGTCATTCTTGTTCCACCGATGATAACGGCTGCTATGGCGTCTAACTCGTATAAATTTCCCGAACTAGATGAGGAAATAGAATTTAGTCGAGACGTTTCAATTAAAGCAGCAATTCCAACCATTAAACCGCCTAATGTATAGACTCCTATCTTAATCCGATCTACCCGAATGGCAGATAACAAAGCAGCCTTTTCATTACTTCCTATCGCATATACATAACGACCAAACCTCGTTTTGTGCATGAGCACATAAATAGCAGCAGTTAATAGTAAAAAGAATATAATAGGGTAATCAATCATTCCAAGCGAACTGTTCGATATATTCATGAAAGCAGAAACTTCGCTTGTTTGACTCCCCCCATCTGCAATATAAAGGGCAATCGATCTAGCACCAGCCATCATTCCAAGTGTTGCAATGAAGGAGGCAATCTTTCCTTTTGCGATTAGCATACCGTTCATGAGCCCTATTATCGTACCTGCTGCTAAGGCAGTCAGTATTCCTACAAAAACATTATCCGTTGCATTCAAAGCCATCACTGTTAGGACACCAATTAATGCTAAGGAAGATCCCACCGATAAATCGATACCACCTGAAAGCATTATCACTGTCATACCTAATGCAATAATACCAATGGCTGAAACTTGCATCATGATGTTCAACATATTCTGGATCTCTAAAAATCTACTATTCATTATGGAAGCAATTATCACAATGATTAAAAAAGCGATTACAACGCTATAATCACTCCGTATCCATGAAAGGCTTCTGAGTCTATGCTTTGGGGGCATAGTGTTTTCTTCCATCTGTAGATTAACCAACTCTCTCTCCTCCCTTCACTGCACCTGTTGCATATTTCATAATTTCTTCTTCACTAGTTTCTAAGCCATTAAAAGTCCCTGTTATTTCCCCTTGAAACATGACGTGTACTCGATCACAGATTCTCAGTATCTCTGGCGCTTCTGAGGAAAGAATAATGATGGCCTTTCCTAGTTTAGCCAAGTGAATAATGTGCTGATAAATTTCACTTTTCGCCCCGACGTCGATGCCTTGAGTCGGATTATCAAAAATTAAAACATCAGAATCCTGTTCTAGCCATTTTGCAATGACGACCTTTTGTTGATTACCTCCACTTAGAGCGTCAATGGGGGCATGAGGATCACTGACTTTAATATTTAGCTGTTTTCTATAGTGTAAAAATCGTTCATATTCTTTTTTATCACTGATAAGCCCTCCTTTTTCAAAATGATTCATGGAAGAAAGACTCATATTATGGATTACGCTTAGGTCTTTTACGATTGCGTTTTCCTTTCGATTTTTTGGAACTAGACCAATTCCTGCTTTCACCGCTTTACTCGGATGAGTTAATTTAACTGACTTTCCGAATACTTCAACAGAACCTGTGAAATTTTGGCGATACCCAAAAATGCTTTCAAACAATTCTGTCCTTCCATCACCAGCTAGACCAGTAAAACCTACTATTTCTCCTTTAGATACAGAGAAGTTTATTTGGCGGAAGGAGGAACTTGTTAAGTTTTGGACCGTCAATACAGCTTCTCCATGCTTCTTAGTTTGTTGCAAGGCATCCGTTGAAACCGATTTTCCGACCATGAGTTGTGTTATCTCATCAATTGTAGTTTTCTTCATCTCGCCACTTTTAATAAATTCTCCATCTCGCAAAATCGTGTATCGATCACAAACAGACTGAATTTCTTTTAATTTGTGGGAAATGTATATGATAGAAACCCCGGATTCCTTCAGTGAACGCATTAATTCGAATAGCTTTTCGATTTCATGATCCGTTAGTGAGGTTGTTGGTTCATCCATGATTATAATATTGGAATTTTTTAATAATGCTTTTCCAATCTCAATCAATTGCTTATACGAAGTTTCTAAGTCGCGGACATACGTTTTTGGATTCACAGAGACACCTAGCTTTTTTAAAACTTCATTAGTTCGTTCACACATTTGTTTTACATTTACAATCCCAAATTTATTACGAAGCTCTGATCCTAGAAACATATTTTCATAAACCGTTAAATCCGTTACCACATTCAGTTCCTGATGGATAAAGCTAATTCCCCGTTGCTGTGAATTGCGAGGAGTATCCATGGAAACCTTTTGTCCATCCATATATATGGACCCCTCGTCCGGTGTTAATACCCCACCAAGAATATTCATCAAGGTTGATTTGCCAGCACCATTCTCTCCGAGTAAAGCGTGTATCTCACCCTTTTTTACATGGAAATCAACACCATGTAGTACTTCCACCTGATTAAATGATTTCCTAATACTGCTCATTTGAAGTAGTAATTCCTGATTCACTTTTCTACTCCTTCCTTAGGGGAATGGGGGAAGGCTATGTTTTCCTTTCCCCATTTGTTTGTTCTAATAATTTGCATCTGGATTATAATGGTCTGCCACATTTTCTTCCGTAATTTGAGTTGCTTCAAGAACAACCTCTTCTTCCTCCGGCTCCTCACCATTAGCAAGCTTAGCCCCAACCTTTACCCCATCTTTGACCATTAGAGGTGAATACAGAAAAGTAGCTTTTAATAAACCACCGTCTTGGATTATTTCATATGCTTCTTTATGACCACCTGCACCTGTAACAAATTGAATATCTGTGCGATTAGCCTCATTTATAGCTTGTATGACACCTAGGGCCATCTCATCATCATGTGTGTACACAGCATCAATTTCTGGGTTAGCTTGTAAAATGTTTTCCATTACCTTTAAAGAAGCCTCCGTTTGGAAGTCCCCTGATTGAGTCGAGATGATTTCAATATCTGAACCTTCTATAGACTCATAAAACCCTTCACTCCGTAGTGTCGTTACAGAGCTTGGGGATCCTGTGATCTCAACAATCTTTCCACTACCGCCAAGATGTTCCACAAAATACTTACCTGCGTTGGCACCAATTCCTTTGTTATCCCCTTTAACTAGAACTGTAGCTGTGTCATTTGTTAGTTCACGATCCACAATTACAAGAGGAATCCCTGCTTCCTTAATTTTTGTCCCAACTGGAGATAACGCCTCTGATTCAATGGGAAGCATAACAATCGCGTCCACTTCCTGTGTAAGTAAGTCATCCACATTATTTGCTTGTGTCGTTGGATCCGCAGCAGTTGTAAACACATAGTCATCAATTGTCCCATCTTCCACTAGAGCCTTCGCTTGATCTTCAGCATTTTGAATTAATGCCCCCAGCCATCCATGATCCGCGGAAGGCATTGCAAGGCCTAATACAACCTTGTCATCCCCATCACCAGAACTTCCGCTTGATGAGTTTGAACATCCGATTAATCCAAAAACCAAAACAATTGCGAGAAGTAAAAATAACAAACGTTTCATTTCATTCCACCCCTTCATTTTAATGTAAACGATTACATTTCAGAGGTAAAATATACGACATTAAATACCCAATAATGTCGTATTATTTTTTTGTTCAAAGATGTTGTTTCTTCTATTATAGACTGCGAGATTTTGTTGTAGGTAAGGATAAGAATTACTTTTGAGATGTATTTCAGAAGATAAATCTTGAAGTGGTTTCTAAAATGATAAACTAGTGATGCGAACCTTTTTGTAATCGTTTACATTTTTATATTAGTTTAACTTACACTATTTGTCAACAATAATTTTTGTAGTTACAAATTAAAAACCATGGAATTATCCATGGCTTTTACATATTTCTTTTAATTGCCTCCGCCAACAATGCAGCACGATAAGGTAGGTTCCCAAGAATAATATGTTCATTCTCAGCATGAGCTCCGTCTCCCTTAGGACCTAGTCCATCAATAGTTGGAACCTCTAAGGCAGCTGTTAAGTTCCCGTCACTTCCGCCACCGGATGCACCCTCTTCCAGATTATAGCCGTGACTTGCAGCAATTTCCTTTAGCTGTTGATATAACTCTTCTACTTCTTCCGTACGCTCCAATGGAAAACGATTAATTCGTCCTTCTACCGTTACTGACGTTCCTTCTACAAAAGTAGGTCGATCCAGAATTGCTTGTTCAAGAGCCTTTGCCTGCTCTTCTGTATCAAAACGAACATCGACTTCCGCTTCTGCATATGCCGCAACAACATTACGTCTCGTTCCACCTTTGATTTTCCCAATATTTATGGAAATTCCCTGTTCACAGTCATCTAAATTTTTCAAGTCCGTAATCTGCAGTGCAAGCTCCTCAATAGCACTGGCCCCATCCCAAGGGTTGATTCCAGCATGAGAAGATTTCCCCTTAATCTTTAGTTTAAATATACCGATACCTTTTCTTGCTGTTTTTACTGCTCCTGATTTGGCAATACTACATTCTGGAACGAAAACAATGGAGCTTTTCTGTGCTTCCTCTTCGATTAAATCACGGGAGTGTTGACTTCCAATTTCTTCATCAGAGGTCGCAAGAAATACAACTTTTCTATTTCCAATATGACCTAATTCCTTTAAAGCTTTCAACGCCCACAAGGTAATCGTAAGACCACCCTTCATATCAAACACACCTGGACCATAAAGCTTCCCTTTTTCTTTCCTTATTGGAATAGCACCCTTGTCCCAAACCGTGTCATAATGGCCAATGATTAGTATTTGATCCTGTGCTTCTTCATTTCCGAAGGTGAATTTATATTGATTTCCCACTTTTTCCTTCTTAATCATTTCAATTTTTCCGTGAACGAGTCGCTTGAACTCATCCTTTAAAACCAAACCACATTGGTCCGATAGTTCTTTATTTTTCGACGGAGATTCTGCTTCTACAAGATGTAATAACGTCTCCTCGATTTCTGTTTGGTGTTGCTTTAGGTAATCCACAATCGATGACATTGTGTTCCTCTCCTGTTGTCGGATATTCCCGATTTTTATATAGATAAACTGATTATAGCATAATCATTCAGACAAATTCGTTGGATGATTTTGTAATTAAAGTTAGTTTCTACTCACCCTATACCCTTTTTTCCATGAAATATTCCTCTTCCTTATGCATGATAACAACGATTACGCGGCAATCTATTGTTATAGGAGGTGTGCTAACCATGGCTCAAGATGTACTATGTGAAGTAAGCAACTGTAAATACTGGGCAAATGGCAACAAGTGTGCCGCAGAAGCTATTTATGTTGTAAGCCATAGAGGGAAAGAGGCGTCCAAGCAAGAAGAAACGGATTGCCAAACCTTCGAGCCTCAAGTGTAAGCCACAAAGCCTTCTTTCATATAGCCTAGCTTCCTCGACGAGGAGGTTAGGCTTATTTGAATAGGGCGATTGAATGTTAGCATTTAAGGGAAAGAGTAAGGATAGGAACTTATTCAGAGGAGAATATCATATGATACAGGTCATTGCCATTACAAAAGAGAACAAAACAATATCTGGGATTACCATTGAACAGCTTAAGGAGATGGATTATAAATGGTTTTGGATAGACTTTAATCAGCCAGAAGAACACGAAATAAGAGAGTTAGATAAAGCCCTTCGATTCCATCCACTTGCCATTGAAGACTGCATACATAGCTTGCAACGACCGAAGCTTGATTATTATGACAGTTATACCTTTTATGTAACCCACGCAATCATGAAAGAGGACCTAGGTCGAAATGAAATAAACTTCTTTATCGGAAAAGATTACATTGTTTCCTTTCATCATCAAGATGCGAAAGAAGTAAATGCAGTTTGGAATCGAGTCCTTTCTCTTGAAAATTTAGAAAAATGGGATGAGTATCGTTGTTTTTATGAAATTCTAGATAAAATCGTTGATAATTATTTCCCTATCGTTTATGAATTAGAGGATGCTTTAAATGAGATAGAGGAGAATGATGAAGAAAAGCCAATGGATGAGTTGTTGGATCGTCTGTTTGATATTCGGCACCAGTTACTAGCCTTAAGACATACGATTAACCCTGTAAGAGATTTGTTGTATCGAATGTTAAACTCTCACCATCTTTCCTTAGTTTTAGATCGGCGTGAATATTTTGTCGATATTTACGACCATTTATTGAAGCTATCTGAAATGGTAAGCTCAAATCGCGAAATCGCGAACGACATACGTGATAATTATATTTCCATTAACTCTCATCAGCAGAATCAAGTTATTCAAGTATTAACGGTGATTACGTCTATTTTCGCACCATTAACATTTATTGCTGGGATCTATGGGATGAATTTTCAGCGTATGCCTGAGTTGATGTGGGATTATGGATATTTTATCGTACTGGGTTTGATGGGTGTTATTGCAGTGCTGATGTTTATTTGGTTTAAAAGGAAGGGCTGGTTTTAGATGCGAAAAAAAGAGCAGAAAATCCTGCTCATTTAGTAGTCATTTTTAAAAGTGCTTTTTCTAAGTCTGTCATGACTTCTTTTAATGTAGCTCCATTTGTTCCTTTTTCATAAACACTCATTAAAAGATCTTTTAATTGATCCTTTTCACTTGCTACCGTTTTCATTGCATATCCTCCAACATATAATGATCGATGCATTATATCATTCTATAGTTATATTTGCTGTATGGCTGTTGTAAATAAATTGTAAAATTTTCACGATAAAAATATAATATCATAAACTAATAGAATATGTAACCACTTGGGAAAAAATAACGATAAGGAGCCAAAAATGACTCCTTATCGTTATTTTAGCTTATCTGGTAAAGAAATGATAGATTCTATGAGAATGTTTAGTTTCCCTTCAATTCGATGCATTAAGTAAAAGGTCACAGCGATTGGAAAACCAACATCCTTAATAAAGGACAACCATGTCTCTCCCACCATTTTGCCTCCCCTCTATAAAAAGGGAGTGAAAAAATCACTCCCTTCATGCATTAGATCTCAATATCAAATACGTTACGTTCTACAATACGCGCCTCTTTCTTCTCTACAAGGTCTCCACCGGAAGAATAAAGTGCGTTCTGAGCAATGATGGTATCCATCGCTGTGTTTACGGCTGCTGGGTCAGCAGGTTCAACTGGAGCATCTAGAGAAATTGTCACAGTCTTCCCTTCCGTGTTAAAGAATTTGAGTTCTAATTTCTTCATCCTTTTCACCTCCCACTTTTCAACCTTGACCTAGAATTTACGATTCCGTAATCAATAGGTCATCTTTTTGCTGAATGGAGTTTAACGTCTTTTGTTGTAATGGTACAAGTGCGCTAGCAATGGCGAAAAGTTGATCTGCAGTTGCTGTTGTTTTTACATTGTTGAATGATTTTCTTCTTAAGATTGTTTCACCCGTTTCTGGATTCACCCCATCCTCAAATACAAGCTGTAGACCGGAGTCTACTTTTTGTGCGACTGCCATAGCAAAAACACCTCCTTTCACTTCAATAATGGTTTGGAAGTGATAGGGAGGTGTCATATAAAAGAATTTATTTATTAATTTTAAGTTTTTCCTCTTGGAGTAATTTTAGTAATGGTCTATAATTCTTATCTATTAAACCAGTAGACTCAACTATTAACTCAGTCAAAATTAACAATACTACTATTGTGATTGTTGAACCCCACATTGTTGTCCTAGAGAAGATAATTGCAGCTACACTGAACAATCCACTTATAGCATATATAAGTAATACCGTTTGTCTGTGACTATACCCTAGACCTAATAAACAGTGGTGGAGGTGCAATTTATCTGGCGCTGAAAGTGGTTTTCTTTGAATAATTCTCCTTATAATTGCAAAAAATGTATCTAGAAGCGGTACTCCAAGAATTATAACAGGTATTAATAATGAGAAGAACGTTACATTTTTATATAAGCCCATTAGTGATAGTACACTAATCATGTACCCCAACAATAAAGAACCCGTGTCTCCCATAAAAATTTTTGCTGGGTAAAAATTATATACCAGGAAGCCTAGAGTACTACTTAACAACATTATCCCCAATAACGCAACGAAAGTATTTCCAAGGGATATGGCCATGCCTGATATAGTTAATAAAGCTATTGAGGATACCCCTGCAGCAAGCCCATCTAAGCCATCAATTAGATTAATAGCATTAGTGACTCCAACAATCCAAAGAATTGTTATTGGAATACTTAAATAGCCAAATTCAATACGATCTAAAAACGGTATAGTAATAAATTCAATCTGAATCCCACCAATTACTGTTATTATAGCTACCAATAATTGAACTCCAAATTTTATCTTTGCTGGGAGTTCAAATTTGTCATCTAAAACACCTAGCAGTGTAATGATGAATAAGCCTATAATAATTGGAATCCAATTGAAATTTTTCTCAGAGAATAACACAAACCCTATTATAAAGCTGCTAAATATTGCAAGCCCACCTAGCCGCGGCATAAGCTTAACATGAACCTTGCGTTGGCTTGGCTTATCTGTAGCACCAATCCTAAGTGCAACTTTTTTCACAAAAGGTGTTATAATCAATGACAAAATAAAGCAAGCTAAACCTGCTACAAATATCATTTTTGACCTCCTAAAAGCACATCTTTGCTTTTAATCTATAATATTGTTAGTTTATCAAGTTTAAGTACTACGTTATTATAATAAAAATTCAATCTAAATTCCAATTTAAATTTTTTTGACACTAGAGTGGGATATAAATTCCACTCTAGTCTCTAATTATCTTTTTGTAATAATCCAAAAATAGTACAAGGAAAATACTTAGTAAAAGTCCCAGCATTAGTGCTGCAAAATAATTAAATGATTCATTTGGACCGGTTTTAACTGACTCTGTATCAGAATCTAATTGCTCAATAGATAATTCATTAAATATATTTTCATTATCTTTACTAATTGAACTGATCTCCTCATATTGTGCAAGATAATCATTGTAATTTTTCACAGAATTCTGTATCTCGGAACTAGTTTGAACTACATTGACCATTTCCTCTGGAGTAAGTCCATCAATGGTATCTGTAATTTCCTCATTTATATCAATAATTTTGTTTGGACCGAACAAGTTTTCAACTACCAAAACGGAAGGCAACTTCACATTCACTTTCTTTAAATCACTTATAGCTTGGCGTACTTTACTTATCTCTTCGTCCATCTTCTCATTATAATAGCTTGCTCTATCATCTGTTTGTTCCTTCAATAGTAAGGATAATTCTTTATCTGTATTGGAAACTATACTTTGAATCACTTCTTTGTTTAATTGTTCATTGGAACCAGTTTTATTAATTAAGATACCGTTATCTGCACTTGATACTTGAAAGCTAATCATCGCTTTTAGCTCGTCTAGAGAGCTATTAAGATTCATTTCATTAATTACACTCTCCAAGACTTCATCTGAATTCATTACTTCTATAATTCCGTTTGAAGAAAATAATCGTGTAATTTGTGGGTCTAAATCTTGAACAAGTTCTTCATAACTACCTAATTCAATCTTTGTTGTAGCTCTATATGTATCGTTTAAGATAAATTTGTTAAAAACAAAGCCTAGAGCTAGAAAAAATAACGTGATTAGAACTATTAATAACTTTCCTTTCCACAAAGTGAACAGAAAATTCTTTACTTGATTACGTTCTTCCATTATTAAGCCTCCATTTTCTAAGATTCAAGTTTATGAAATCTTAGATATCAATAATACTACAGTTATTATATCAATCATAATGACATTATTTACACTTTAATTCAAGATTATAAGTTATTTTTCAAAAGAACTAAATATTTCGAAAAGTACACATAAATTTAATATCTAACTAAATTCTCAATAGGTTAACAACATCAACAAAGATACCTTGATACCAATATGTTACTCCCTTTAGCGATAAAAAAGTAATTCACCTCAATTGAAAGATTTATCTACCAATTGAGGTGTTTTATATCTATAGAGGGTTAATTTATATTAAAATTCATGTACTCATAGGTGTCGTATGATGCCTGTGATGTACTTTCCTTAATATGAACGACCAACTTATATTTCCCAGATGCAGAAGGTAACCACTCAACGTTGGTATCTGCATTATAATTCTGCAAGAGTCTCCATTTCTTAGTTCCGTAATTATATTCCCAAAACTTATATTCTATACTCTCTGAGCCTCTAGCAGATGCATTTACAATAACACTTGTTCCTATAGGTTGTGGGCTCACTTTATCTGCATTAAACTGGTCTACTATAATTTTCTTGACCGTATAATTGATATATTGGTAATCATCGTAGCTTTTTAATGACCCCTCATTCTTTGCATGAACAACAAGTTTATACTCGCCTGGTTCTACAGGTGACCATATTACATTACTATCTGGACCATAGTCCTGTAAAAGGGACCATTGATTAGTTTTTTTGTTGAATAACCAGAACTTATAATTTGCTGTTTCAGAAATATTACTTGTAGCACTTATCTGGATATCCGTTGCATACGGTTGCGGACTTGGTTTATCCACATTAACACTTGAAATTGTTAATGGATTTGGTTCTAAGACATAGTTTATTGCTTTATACGTGTCATAGCTATTAACAGAGTCACTTTCTTTTACATGCACTACAATTTTATATTTGTCAGCTTTTGATGACGTCCAAGTTATATTTGTATCAACGCTGTAATCTTGTAAAAGCTTCCATTCACCTGTAGTAAGGTTTTGTTCCCAGAACTTGTATAATAAACCTTCACCATTAACTGCTTTTGCATTTACAATAACCTGTGTCCCTTCAAGTTGTGGACTTGGTTTATCTGACGTGAATTGCTGTATCTCTACTAAACTATTTTTCACAAGGTAATCCATCACTTTATATGTGTCGTAGCTTCTAGAAGATGCAGCTTCTTTAACATGAACAACTAATTGGTACTTACCTGCTCTGTCCGGGGTCCATCCTATGTTTGTATCTGTGCTGTAATCTTGAAGTAACTTCCATTCGTCTGTATCCATATTGTGTTGCCAGAATTTATATTGTAACTCTTCCCCGTTGATTGCATTGGCATTTATTATTACTCTAGTTTCTTTTGCTTGGGGACTTGGTAAATCACTAGTATAGCTCTGAATTGATACTGGCTTTGGTTTTACTTGATATTGCATCACCTTATACGTATCATAACTGTTCGTAGAACTTCCTTCACGAACATGCACAACCAGCTCGTAATTTCCAGATTTGTCCGGAGTCCAACCAATATTAGTATCTGCACTATAATCTTGCAGTAATTTCCATTCATCTGTATCTAGATTATGCTGCCAAAACTTATATTGTAAATTATCCCCATTACTTGCTCTTGCATACAATATTACTCTTGTTCCTTCCACTTGTGGACTTGCCTTGTCAACAGTGTAGGTCGTAATAACTGGTTTACCTAATCCATAATGATTAATAACAGTGTCAGCAATCTTTTTAGCCATTTTGTCTTGAAATGACGGACTAGATACTTTATTAGCTTCTGTAACATTTGAAGTAAAACCATTCTCTATTAGAACTGAAGCCATATTAGTATGACGAGTAACATAAAGATTATGATCCTTTGTTCCTGTTGAAGTGTACATTTTATTGAATCCTAAACTAGCTAAGGAATTCGCTAATTCTAAAGAAAGTTCTTTACTATCAGTAGCTGCTTGACCTGGAGTAGAATCATAAACCATACAGTCATTAATACTCGCTCTTTTTGTTACCCCTCTATCCGTGTAATAAATATAGGTGGACCCATTTATTTTCCTCTCATCCACATAATCATATATTCCACCGTTGTGGACAACGTAATAACCAGATTGATCTAAATTAGCTCTATAAGAGCTATAATGAGTACTAATTCCATTAGCATAAGGATTTACACTTGAATCGAAGTGTATGCTAAAAAAAAGATCTGCATCCAAAGAATTTGCGAAATTTGCTCGTTGTTCTAGTGAAAGATATTTATCAGTTTCTCTAGTTAATGTTACATCCGCATATGGGCTTAGATATTTTTCTATTCTCTTCGATAATTGTAAAGTTAAATCTTTTTCTCTTAAACCATTATTTACCGCCCCCGGATCACTTCCCCCATGTCCAGGATCAATCACTATTTTCATAGATTCAGCATGTACTTGTGTGTTAAACAAGCTTCCAACACCAAAAAGTAAGGCAAATGAACAAATTATTTTACTTAATAGCTTCAATCTATTTCCTCCCCAATTGAAAAGAAGCAATCTTTAAGACCGCTTCTATTCTTTAATCTCGAACATTAAAGTATTGTAGCTGTCATAACTTCTAGTTGAATTTATATCTCTTACATGAACAACCAACTTATAAGTTCCAACTTGATTTGGAAGCCAGTTAGTTGAAGAACTGGCTCCATAATCACGTATCAATGTCCATTCACCTGTCTCAGTGTTTTCTACCCAGAATTTATACTCCAAGCTAGTTCCTCCGCTTGCTTCTGCACTTACATTTATACTAGTTCCTATCACTTGTGGACTACTCTTATCAGCCGTAACTTTATTTACTGTTACTTTTCCTGGCTGAGAAATTACATAGGTTAAAGTTTGGTATGCTTCATAGCTCTTGGTTGAACCTACATTCCTAACATGCACTACTAGCTTGTAGTTTGCCGCTTCACTTGGTGTCCAACTAGTAGTTGCACTGCTTCCATAATTTCGTATGAGTGTCCATTTTCCTGTATCCGTATTTTCCGCCCAGAATTTATACTCCAAGCTAGTTCCTCCGCTTGCTTCTGCACTTACATTTATACTAGTTCCTGTAACTTGTGGACTGCTCTTATCAGTTGTAACTTTATTTATTGTTATTTTTCCTGGTTGAGAAATTACATAGGATAAAGTTTGGTATGCTTCATAGCTCTTGGTTGAACCTACATTCCTAACATGCACTACCAGCTTGTAGTTTGCCGCTTCACTTGGTGTCCAACTAGTAGTTGCACTGCTTCCGTAATTTCGTATGAGTGTCCATTTTCCTGTATCCGTATTTTCCGCCCAGAATTTATACTCCAAGCTAGTTCCTCCGCTTGCTTCTGCACTTACATTTATATTGGTTCCTGCTTCTTGCGGACTAGCTTTGTCCACCGTTAGATTACTTACATTGATTTTTGGCGGCTCTGATATTTTATAATTTAGTGTCCGATAGGCATCATAGCTTTTGGAAGATCCAACTTCTCTCGCATGTACTACTAATTTATAGTCACCTGCTACGTTTGGTGTCCAATTAGCTGTAGCACTACTTCCATAATTTCTAATTAATGTCCATTTACCAGTACTCGTGTTTTCTGCCCAGAACTTATACTCTAATGTTGTTTCACCAGTGGCCACTGCGGTTACATTTATATTGCTTCCTGTTACTTGCGGACTAACCTTGTCCACCGTTATTTCACTTATATTGACTCTTGGTGGCTCTGATATTTTATAATCCAGAGTTCGATAGGCATCATAACTTTTTGTTGAACCTACTTCTCTCACATGCACTACTAGCTTATAGTTACCTGATTCACTAGGTAGCCAACTTATTGTGGAGCTAGAACTATAGTCATTGAGTAATATCCATTGGTTTGTATCAATGTTTTGTGCCCAGAATTTATATTCTAGTGAAGTGCTACCACTTGCTGATGCACTGATATTAATTGTTTGGCCCAACTCTTGTGGACTAGTTTTTGACGTTGATAATCCATCTACTTTAATCGGCTCATTAATGACGAACTCTTTCGTAATGTAATCATCATAATCTTTCGATGAATATTTATCTTTCACATGAACATTCAAGGTGTAATTACCACTAGTATCTGGTGTCCAATCAACATAACTTTTCCCAGAGTAGTTTTGAATCAGCTTCCATTCTCCTTGATATCCAACCCAAAATTGATAGATTAATTGAGAACCGCCACTAGCATTTGCAGTGACCCTAATCGTATCTTTAGCGTTTTGCGGGGAAGATAAATCCGTTGTAATACTGCTAACCGATGCTTCAGCTGGAATTTTTCCTGTTAAATTGATTGTTGTACCTTGATAATAAAAGCCAAGAATATCTCGATAATTCTTTCCATGGTTTTGAGCCATATTTTGTGCTCCATGTTGACTCATTCCAACCGCGTGCCCAAAACCACTTCCCTCTATTTTATATTGACTCCCCGTATCTGTAACACTATTAATATTGATACTCTTCATTTTGGCCCAACCAAACATAGACCTAAAAGTAGTCATATTGAACGTAAAAATATTTTGAAAACGTGCTATATCGTTTGAAGAATTTTTTCGATACTCTCCAGTTACCTTGTTTCTCAACATATATTGTATTTCAATATTTCCTTTATAAACAATATCTGATTGCATTGTGTTGTTAATAAGGTCTAAGCCGAATATTTTTGTGATTTTCAGTTCATAATCTTTACTAATGCCATTAGTGTATAAATTTGATTTTAAATTGTTTATGAAACTTGAATCAGCTTCACTAACTGAACTCCACCAATCCTGAGGTCTTTTAAGGTCCTTAGTAGATACGTCAATTTGTGTTTCTGCTAGATAAAAACTCCAATTGTTATATGAATTACCACTAAAACTATCGTACGGATCTAGTTTAGTAGTTAGATAGGGATGGTATTCATCATTACTCCATCCATAATTCTCATTTGAAATAATCTTGCCACCGTTTGAGGATGAGTAAACCGCTGAAATCGGGTTACCATTATAATTTATAATTTGACCTCTTGTTGATTCAACGGCTTTAATAACATTTTGATAAGTAGAACCAGTTACTATACCAGCATATACTTGATCATTCTGCGAATCTATAATAGTTTTAGTTGATGAATCGACAAAAGGCAAAGCATGGGTTCGTGCTGCCAAAGTTTGTGCTTTAAGTGCTTCAATATCCCAACTTGGATACATTTCAAAACCAACTACGCCCTTTAAGTAGTCCTCGATAAATAATTTGTTGTAAGGACGTACATAGCTTCCTTCTTTTTTAAAATTCATTTCTCCATAATAAGACAAAATTTTACCCTGTCTTACTGAATCATGAACGGTAACAAAGCTACTATCACTGTACAGGGTTGGATAAATGTTAATACCTGATGTTGACTTAGTAATGGTAGTAGAACCATCCATAAGAATAACATCACCACTTTGAATTTTTACTGTGTATATCCTTCCTTCTTTTAACGCATAATTCAAGCCTGTTATTTTATATGTTCCAGAAACTTCAAAGTCAATACTGCTTTTATTTCCAATATGGTTATAGAGCTTTACTGAGATAAGACCAGGGCTTGCTGCCGACACTTTTTCTGAGTTTGTAAATACTAGAAATACAAATAGCACAGAAAAAAACACTATTATTTTTTTCATAATTAACCCCCCTGTATCATTTTACAATAATCTACAAAATACTATTTATTATATTAAACTATCATTCATTATTTTAAAACCCCTAAAAAAGTCTTATTTATTTGTAAATATTCTAAAGATAACCAAAAAAGATAGTAGGAAATTACATCCTACTATCTTTTGGTTAATTATAACTTTTTAACATGTAATTCTAATAAATTTTGTATTTTAGAGTTAAATTTCTTCTGATCGAATTTCTCGTAATAGAGTAATTTTAATATATCTAGATGAGAGTAATTGGTCTGTCTAGCATCTATTGAAATCATATATTCTGGTCTTTCCTCAAATTCATATTCATAAAAATGATAATTATGAAATTCCTTGAAATCCTTAAATTTATTTATGGTATCTTCAGGTCTAATAGCTAACTTATCCGGATTTCCATATGCTTGTTTTAATATATAGTTAAATTCATAAAACTTGTATGTCCTATTTTTAGCATTTAATTCTGTTGCATTGTCAACTACAATAAAGGTATTGTTATTAGCTACATTTTTATTATTTTTCATTTCATAAATGAGAGCCAATTGTTTATAGTGATCCAGCTGATATTCTAGAAAGAAGGATAAATTCAAGAATGAAAACCCCGTTATAAGATAGGTTAAAATAAGGGTCTGAACCTTTATATTTATCCTTATAATGCTCGCTATTAATTTTATACCATAATATATAGTAATACTTGCCCCCAACGGAATTAATAACTGCCACCTTCCGTACATGCCAATATGTTGAGGTATCTTTCCAACTGCACAATACGGAAAAACAGCCGCAAAGATAGTAAGGATTCCATATATAAACAATAAAACACTTTTATTTGTTTGTTCATCATTGTGTTTTTTTAGTATGATTAAACTTATCACAATCGTTATTATCCAAACAACACCATACATATAAATTCCATTCATTGGTGTTGCGACTTGTATAATTACATTTAAAAAAGAATCATTAAGAGAATGTATAGAGTATCCTATGCCTTTAAATAACGAATCAATTGTGATTTCATTATATCCTTTATATAACCCATAAGAATCAAATTGTGTTTGAATGAACCTCGCAACTATCGGAATGATTAAAAAATCTAAATACTTGTATAGTAATTTCAAGTATGTTTTTATATTAGTTAATTTCTCTCTCTCGTAATAAATAATATCAATTAATACGATACCATAAAAAAACAATAAAGAATTATGGGCAAACGATAAGAAAAATACTAAAAGTGATAGGATCCTATATATTTTTTGCTTTTTCCTATAGTACTCCGTTAATAGATACCATCCCAAGAAAAATAACAAATAAGGAATTGTGTACCATCCAATTATCACCAATAGTCTTTCCGTGAAGACTGGAAAAACAGAAAAAATAGCTACTATATAAAATCGATCCCATTTATTAAATAACTCTTTGTGATTATTTAAAATCAAATAAACGAATACACTACAAAGTAGAAAAACAAAAAAAGACAGTATTCGATAGCCGACAGCTCCAAGATTGCTTAAAGCAACAATTAACCATCCGATATAAGGCATACCTGCCATATTGTGCCATTCGAGTATAGTCTCACTATCCATCCCTACCACACCAACATCGTCCCAAAAAACACTGTCATTAAATAAAGTGATTCCATACGAAACAAAGTAAAAGAATATAATAGTTATTAGTAAGGTGGTAGATTTTTTTTTCACCATTCACAACCTCTCTTCTTCCTGACTACAACAAGAAAAATTAATTATTATTATAATTTTCTATGGAAAAGTACATGAATGCCCTTCTCTCTAAGGAAAATATAAAAAAATATTATCAAACTAATAATTGATGTAAGCATACCCCAAATAAATCCAGGAGATGTATATTGCATCTTAACATGATTATTACCTTTCGAAAGGTCTATAGATACAAATGCACCCATAACTTGGTTTGGAGTTACTTTTTTGTTATTTACAAATACTGTCCACCCTTTGTCATAAGGTATTGATAAAAATAATTCTCCACTTTTCTTTACATCAATATTTCCTTCAATTGTATTACCAGACCACTTTGTTAGATTAAGCCGATTATCTTTTAACATACCCAGCTGTCGATTCAATTTATGAATATCAAGCTCATAAAATAAATCTCTATAAATTAAAAGCTCTGGCTCATGAAAGACAAAATCAACTGTTACAATTTCTTCTTTATAACCTCCCAAATCAATAATGTTATTATTATATGTTGTAGGATAGTTATCAATTAGTTTTCCATTAACAAATACCTTTGATTCTCCAAATACGGATGGCCGAATTAAAGCATATAATTCCTTCATTCCTCTAATATCAAATTTGTAAGATACCTCTCCTACTTTTTTCTCGCTTTTTTTTATTAATCGATACTCTCCATTTTGTTGATTTAAAGTCACATTCTTGTAGGAAATAGAAACCGGCTTCAGTGATTTGAATACTCCATTCTGTCCCGATCGAACACCTAACATCTTATTTATTATGTTATTTTGGAGTTTAAAAGGATTATTATTCTCCATTTTTAATTCCTTGAAATTGTCATTCACCATGAATCCTATCGGTAAATAGTTTTTGTTCTTTTGCACTTCTAATGTATCAATTTGCAAATATTTGTCATATCCATGCTTCTCAACATTATCAAGTCCAATAAAATATTTAATACCTAAAATAGAGTCTGTTACTAAGGTCCCGCCGATTGGGGAAGTCCATTTTTGTGAAAACGTAGTATATCCTAGTTTATTCATTGCATCAACCATATTAGAATTTGTCATAGAACTAAAATGCCTTAGACCCTTATAATCTAAACGAAATGGAGAATTAAAGCTTCGTGGTATGTCTGTTTCTATTCGGTAGAATACTGGATCAACATCTTCAATTTTTTGAATTACTTTACGGTAGTTAGAGTCATGATATTCCGATCTTGACGGAATTTTATAATCGCTTTCTATATTAGATAATAGCACAAAAGCATTTAACCCTAAATCTACTACAATAATAAGTATTAACAAAAATTTTGCTACTACATCTTTCCTTCTAATAAGGGATAAATATAATAAGCTTAATAAGCTAACGATTAAAGTTAGATTAGTTATAATACTTACCATATGGAATGTTCTTTCTCTAAAAATAAAAAGTATTGTTACCATAGTAACCGCTTGAAGAATAAGAAACCTGCTTTTAACACGCGATCCACTGCACATCTCCATAAAAACTTTAGATGATATTAATATCATTAGAAAAGAAAATAAAAATGAATACCTAAATGGGAACATATTAGGTGAGTCAAAACCATGCCACGCACTGTTAATTATAGGAATTTCAAAACTTAAAAATACTACTAATAGTAGGATGCCGAAAGTTATCTTTTCTCTCTTAGTTATCTCCTTCATCGTAAAATAGACTGGAAGTAGCAATGTTGGGAAGATACCTATATATATATTTGGCAAACCTGTTGATAGAAGGGAATCATACGCGCCATTATAAAATTTACTCATAAAATCCAATATACTAAATAATGGCTTAACATCCATTAGTAACTGAGTTGGTGAACTACTTGCATTTACTAAAGCAAAAACCACCGGAAGGGTATTAATAAATGACAGACAGATCCCTAATACTGTCGAACCCAAAAATAAGCTTACCTTTTTTATGATTTCCTTTAAAGTAATATTTTTGTTTTCAATAATTAATCTTGCCCAAAAATACATAAAACTAAAAATCCCGACCATATATGATATATAAAAATTGGAAACAAACATTAAAGCCAGAAAAAAAGATAGAAACAATACTTTATTACTTTTTATTAAGTATTCAACTCCCAGTAAGATTACTGGTAAAAGGACAACACCATCTAACCACATAATATTTTGTGCATAAACTATAGAATAGGCCATTAAAGCATAGCTCACTGAAAAAATAATCTGACCATAACTGTTTATTCCAATTACTTTTTTCAAATATATGGAGGAGGTTAATCCAGCAGATCCTACTTTTAACAAAGTCATTAATACGATCGATTCAGGAATACTTTCTCTTTCGAATAAAATGATTAATGGAGAAAAAATACTAGAGAGATAATAACCATACACACCAAAAAAGTTCATCCCTAGACTTGCTTTCCAACTATAAAACAAACTATCCGAAGTGGTTAAAACATCATAAAAATAATTATAAAATTCAATATACTGTCCAAACATATCCTTTATAAGAAAAGATTTTGATCCAAAAGGATAAATATTGAAACAAATCAAAACGATGCCAAATACTAACATAGGTATAATAAAACAAAGCAAATAAATTATAATGTTACTATTTTTGATAGTTTCTAACCCAGACCTTAAATTGAACATTTGAGTACCTCACTTAATGAACGTCTTACATCTAATTACTTTGTTAAAATTTTCTTCGATAATAAGAAGGTAAATGGTATGGCAATTACTGACGCTAATAACGGTGAAATATTTTCATCAAATTTCATCAAATCCACTAGAATAAATACAGCTAAAGAAGAAACGCTAATATTTACTACATATGTTAATGGGAACTGAAAAAATTTCTTGAAGGTGGGCTTTGTTTTATACGTAAACAATGAATTCATAAAAAAAGAACCCACCATGCTTATTAAAAATGCAAGAATATGTGAAATCATGTAATGAAAATGTACCAAGTTAAAAAGGAGCAAATATAATACATAATAATTGAATGTATTAATAAACCCCACTATGATGAATCTGACTATTTGTGATGAGAATAAATAATTCATGAAAAGCACCTTATTCCCTTTCTATACTTTGGTCCTCAATAATAAAGTGAGGGCGTCTTTTAGTTTCATAGTAGATTCTCCCAATATACTCTCCTATTACTCCAAGAGATATAAGCTGTATTCCTCCTAAAATTAATACAGAAGAAATAGTAGTAAAATAACCTGGAACATCAATTCCATATATTACTTTCTGAAAGAAGGAGAATATGACATATAGAACAGCCAGTAGGGTAACAAAGAATCCCAAATATATTGTTACTCGCAAAGGCTTATTATTAAAAGATATTATCCCGTCAATACCGTAGCTGAGTAGTTTAGAAAAAGTCCATTTACTTTCCCCTTCACCACGGATAATATTATCGTATTCAATTACTTTCTCCTCGAATCCAATCCATGAAAATAGCCCTTTAGAAAATCTGTTATATTCCTGCATTTTTACAATAGCGTTTGCTGCGCGTTTACTTAATAATCGAAAGTCTCCGATACCATCAGTTAACTCTACATCAACAAATTTATTAATCAGCCTATAATATAATTTTGATACCGATGATCTACTTACTGATTCTCCTTTTCTGGTTCTTCTTGCAATTACTTGATCGAATCCTTCCTTATACCCCTTAACCATTTCAGGAATCAGGGATGGTGGATGTTGTAAATCTGCATCCATAATGATGTATGCATCCCCTGAAGCAAAAGTTAATCCAGCGAGCATAGCAGCTTCTTTTCCAAAGTTTCTACTAAACGAAGCAAACTTCACCTTTTTATCATTACTTGAAAGATCTTTAATAATATTTTTGGTGTTATCCTTACTCCCATCATTTACAAAGATAATTTCATAATTGTAATTGTTTTGTGTCAAAATTTCAGTCGTTATATTATAGAATTTCTTAAGTACCTTTTCTTCTTCATAGCATGGAACTATTATGGATAGCTTCAATTTTTATCACCCTAGATTATTTTATCTTTACCCTTTTAAACTCTATGTTACAATGGAATTGTGTTAACTAACCGTGAATAGTAGTCATAAATATTAATAATTTCTGCTTTACTTTTTTCAGGTAGTTGCTCCTTAGGAATTATAAAGGAGTCTATCTGTATTTGCTCTCCAAAAATGTTATAGATATTTCCTAAAGCCGATGAATAAAAAGAAGCGACTACATTAGGAATTTCCTTTTTTATCATTAAATAAAGTTCAATAGAGGCATCTGGTCTTAATATTTCAAATCCGAGTTTATCATATACTTTAATCCATTCTTCATTTTCTGCTCTATGTGGAACATACACTATTTTCTTAACTTCAGAGTAATGTTTTTTTATCTTACTTAAACAATCTATATAGACCTCAGCACTCTCTAAAATTCCTTTTTCAACTAATGGACTTCCTAAAAGCCAAACTTCCTGTAGTTTTTCCCTTTCTGAACTAATTGATTTCATATAAAGGTAATTATTTTTAGTAACCAGTAAGTTTTCACTACTTGGTAAATCGTAGACAGTGAAGAGAACTAAATTATCCACATGTTTCTGAATGGGAACATTTCCAAGATAAACCATAGACTTAATTAGTTTTTTCAAACGATCCTTACTATCGCCATTCAAAAATTTTCGCCTTTCATTTTCAGATGTAAGCACTCTATGTATTCTCAACGAAACAGTACCATCATCTATTAACACAGTTTGTCTTGGATTAACTTTATTCACAAAATCTCTCATCAAATCAGATCTATAGTCACCGATAAAAACTAAATCGGGATCTTTATATGTCTTATACTCTTTTTTGAGTTTTATCATTCTTGTGATCCAGCTAATTTTCCCATTACCGAACCCAATAATTTTTATCGAGTTCCAATCTGACCGATTAACCATTTTAACTATTTGTTTAACAGAATTTGGATTATCTCCATTTAATACTAATAAATCGCACTCTGCACTTTCTAATTTATAATAGTATTTTGCTTCTAGAGAATTTAACAATTGTAGTGGAGATTCAATTATAAAAACATTCATTATAAATTACTCCTTTATTAAAAAATAAAGTGTGACTAGCACACTTTATTTTTTAGCACTGTATTTAGTGTATTAATCACTTTATCTTGTTGTTCTTCTGTCATGCTTGAACCAGATGGTAAACAAACTCCATTTTCAAATAAGAAATCAGAAACACTTATGTCGGAATGTTTATAATATTTAACTCCATCAAATAGGGGTTGCAAATGTAACGGTTTCCACACCGGTCTACCCTCGATGTTGTGTTTGTTTAATTCATCTAAAACAGTTTTTGAATCAGCAATTGCTTCTTTTGGATTAATAACTAACGTCGTTAACCACCTTGTTGAAAAGTATCCCTCGGGCTCTGGCATAAACTCTACTCCAGGTAGATGGGATAAAGATCGACTGTATTTATCAAAGATTTCTCTTCTTCTTGCGACTCTTTCATCTAACACTTCTAACTGAGCTCTACCAACTCCAGCTAAGATATTACTTAAACGATAATTATATCCGGTGGTGCTATGTTGATAGTGGGGTGCTTCGTCTCTTGCTTGTGTTGCTAAAAAACGAGCTTTGTTCATAAGCTCTTCATCGTCAGAAACTATCATACCACCTCCAGAAGTAGTGATGATTTTATTTCCGTTAAACGAAAAGATACTTATTTTACCAAACGAACCACTTCTTCTACCATTATATTTTGCACCAAGTGATTCAGCCGCATCTTCGATCATAGGTACATTATAAATGTCGCATAACTCCATAATCCGATCCATATCTGCACTTTGTCCGTATAAGTTTACAACAACTATGGCTTTTGGGAGTGAGTTATTAGCTTTCGCTTCTTCCAGAGCTCTTTCAAGTGCATTTGGAGACATATTCCACGTTTCAGGATTTGAATCTATAAATACGGGTGTTGCACCTGCATATAATATAGGATTAGCGCTTGCAACAAATGTCAAGCTTGAGCAAAAAACTATATCTCCCTGTTTAATACCTAATAGTTGTAACGCAAGGTGAATACCAGCCGTACCTGAACTCACAGCTGCAGCACTTTTAACTCCTACATATTCAGCAACTTGTTTCTCAAACGCATCTACGTTTGGACCTAATGGTGCAATCCAGTTCGTTTCAAAAGCGTGATTAATATACTTTTGTTCATTTCCACTCATATGTGGGGGAGATAATAATATTCTTTCTGTCATCTTAAATCAGCCTCTTTTTAATTATTTTAACAGGAACACCGACTGCTACCACATGGTCATCGATATTTCTTATAACTACAGAACCTCCACCTACTACTGTTCTTTCACCAATCACAATGCCTTGGATGACATTACTTCCAATACCAATGTGTGTTCCCATCCTGATTTTCACATTCCCCGCAAGATGAACACCCGGGGAAATATGTACATAATCTCCAATATCACAATCATGATCTACTGTAGAACCCGTATTTAAAATCGCATGATTTCCTATTTTAGAAGAATGATTTACAACTACACTCGGCATAATTACGGTCCCAACTCCTACTTGAACATTAGAACCTAATTGTGCAGATGGATGGATGGCTTCCCCAAAACTTATATTAAATGGATATAAGTTTTTAAGTATTTTTTCGCGTAACTCATTATTGCCAATTGTAATTAAGTATTTGGCTGAAGGATGTGCCTTATTTATCCTGTCCATATCTTCAATTTTACCTAATATAGGATAATTCAAAAAGGAATCCTCAGCGTTATCATCAACAAATCCAATTATAGATTTGTTTTGTGCAATCAATATATCTACCACTACTTTTGAATGTCCACCCGCACCAATCAGAATATACACTTTTAAAACCCCTAATAAGTAATTACTTTTTTTATCAATCTGTCTGAATAACTAGTTTCTAAAAGCACCTGCACAATTTTTTCACTGGCTGTACCGTTACCATAAATATTAGAAACTTCGAGAAGCTCTTCCCGAAATTCTGATGATAGGGCCTTTTCCATTCCACTTTTAATATCCGATTTATTTAGTGAAACGTCTATTACATTCTGTGGCTTCTCCCTACCATTTTGTCTATCCCCAATATTCACCACAGGGATATGAAACGAAGCTGCTTCAATTATTCCAGATGAGGAATTGCCGACAAGGGCCAAAGAGTTCTTTAATACCGTTAAATATTCTAAAGGGCTAAAGTTTGTCACAATTGTAAATTTATCATTTTCCCTAAAACTGTTATTATATTGTTCTATAATTTTATCTGTGCCTGCATCCGAATTAGGCAAAATAATGATTACATTTTTATTTGATTCCTTCAACACTTCTATACATGTGTGAATTTGACTTTCAATGTTGTTGAACTCGGTAGATACAGGATGGAACACAAAAAGGATATATCCTTCATCTGAATTGAAATTTATCTGATATTGATGGAATACATTGTTAATATCAGGCAATTTGGTTTTTAGGATTGTATCAATTCTAGGTGCTCCTACTTCATGAATTCTCCATGCATCCTCGCCTAATTTATGAATACGCTCTGCACTCTTTTGTGTGGAAGCGAAATGAATATGAGAAAGCTTAGTAATAGAGTGTCTAACTGATTCATCAATAGAACCAGAAACTTCACCTCCATGAAGATGACAAATAGGTATATTTAAATGTGAAGCTGCAATTGCAGCAGCCAACATTTCTCCTCTATCACCTAGCACCAATATTATATCAGGTGTAGATTGTTCAAAAGCCTGTGTCATCCCCATTATTGCCAAAGCAATTGATCTAGCCATATTTCCACCGGTCGCACCTTGTATTAAGTTATCTACTTTGGCCATAATTTTAAATCCATCTTTCTCAATTTCTTTATATGTACTACCATAAGTAGGAGAAAGATGCATTCCCGTTACCAATAGTTCCAGATCTAAATTATCAGATGCTCCGATTTCCTTAAGAACCGGAAGGTATATTCCATAATCCGCTCTTGTACCTGTTACTACGCATATTTTCTTTCGGACTTTGTTCTTCATAGTACGTCATCCCATTCAATGACATTATCTTCGTTCACATGATTTTTAACAGCTTTCCCTAACAACTTTTCATAATGTTTAGGCTCTATTCCATTACCTGGCCTTTTTATCCCTAAATTTCCCTCTGTTAAAATGGTCCCTCGTTGCAGTTCTGTTAAAGCTACCAAGCTCTTCCTTGCAACGTTCTTCGTATCTACTTCAGAAGGTGTACATCTTTTTATGCCGTCTCCCATACTTTTCTCTACTCTTCTAATTGCAGTCACTAGATTAGATAATTCTGAAGGTATTATAGAAGCAGCATGATCTGGTCCGGGTAATTTCCTGTCCAAGGTAAAATGTTTCTCAATTATTTTGGCACCTAAAGCGACAGAACTGATTGTAATTTCATCACCTTCTGTGTGATCGGAGTAACCAACAATTTTGCCAAATGCTTTTGCCATTGTTTCCATTGCTTTTAGGTTTACTTCTTCTACTGGTGCAGGATAATTAGACGTACAGTGCAATAAAGCAAACTCACTGTGTTCTAATACATGAACCGCTTCCTCTATTTCTCCAAGGTTTGCCATACCAGTGGAAAGTAGTATTGGTACATTAAATTTAGCAATCTTTTTCAGTAAGGGTAAATTAGTCAGATCACCAGAACCAATTTTAAATGCATGAACTCCAATTTCCTTTAAAAAGTCAGCACTCTCTTCGTCAAATGGAGTAGATAAGAACTCAATATCTTGTTCATCACAATATTTTTTCAAGTATTTAAATTCCTCATGCGAAAACTCTAATTTTTTCAGCATCTCTAGCTGTGTTTCAACTTCATCTGTGTTAACAGTCTGATACTTTGCTTTCTTAGCAGACTTTGAAACAAGCTTTTCACTTTTAAACGTTTGAAATTTTACTGCGTCTGCTCCAGATTGTTTTGCGACTTCAATTAGTTTCTCAGCCATCTCAAGACTTCCATTGTGATTAACTCCTACTTCTGCAATAATATACGTTGGAGAATCATAACTAATTATTTTGCTTCCAATTCTAAACATCACTATATTCCCCCGTTATTTTTTTCATAAGAGCATCTGCAAAGAGAAAGTCCAATTCATCATCAATATCAACAGATGTTAATTTATCCATGAAGTAAGAATAAACTTCTTTATCATAAATCTTATTATCTTTCATAATCATATCTCTTGTTGATATGTAAATAGCGCCATTAAGCTGATACAGCTTTTCAAAATCTTGCCTCCTAGTTACTTCTGTTGGAGTATCCAAAAAATCAACTAGTCTACCCTCATTAATTCTTTTTATAATATTCGGGTGGGTTTGAACTTCTGTGACACTTACGACGGGCTTTCTACCAAGATCAAGGTACTTTTGAATTGCTTCATCAATCTGCTTATTATTTCTTAATGGTGAAGTTGGTTGAAGAAGTACAACATTACTAACTTCGGCTTCATACCTGTTTTCAACATAAGAAACGGCATGAGATAAGACATCAATTGACTTCGCTGTGTCATTCGATAAATGAACTGGCCTAATGAACGGAACTTCTGCACCATATACCTTAGAGATATCCGCTATTTCTTTATCATCTGTAGATACAAACACTTTATCGATAAGTTTAGATTGTAATGCACTTTTTATTGTATATGCAATTAATGGGTAACCGTTTATTTCAAGTACATTCTTTCTCTTTAGCCCTTTGGATCCGCCTCTTGCTGGGATAATAGCAATTGTTTTCATGTAATAAAACTCCTTAATTAAAAAGAAGACCAGAATTCTCTAGTAGTTTAAAAATTTCTTGTTTAGTTAATGGCTTTTCATCTTTAGAAGAGTATGCATTTCTTTCAGCTTTCTTAAATCCTTTTGGAATACTATGTTGAGTATTGTCAGATAAGTGTGAAAAGATAGCGTACATTTTATCATTATCATAAGCACGTTCAGACTCTTCGATTGTCATTAGCTCTTCGTAGATTTTTTCACCAGGTCTAATTCCTGTTTCAACAATAGAGCTACTTGATTTGCTTTTCCGTTTATTATTAAAATCTTCAAGTAAAGTCTCAGCTAACTCGGTAATATATAACACTGGCATTTTTAACACATATATCTCTCCACCAGATGAAAGTTCGGCGGCTTTTAAGACTAATTTAGATGCCTGTGGTATCGACATCATAAATCTGGTCATTCTCTTATCTGTAAGTGTTACGTCTCTACCTTCCTCAATTTGCCTTTTGAAGAGTGGTATAACAGATCCTCTAGAGCCCATTACGTTACCAAAACGCACACAAGAAAAAACTGTCTTTGCATTTCCTTTGTAATGCTCTGCAGCGGATATTAGTCTTTCTGATAATAACTTGGTAGCTCCCATGGTATTTGTTGGATTCACAACTTTGTCCGTACTTATTGCAACCACTTTTTCTACATTATTATTAATTGCTGCCTCTATTACATTTTGAACACCAATGACATTTGTTTTTACAGCTTCAAAGGGGTTATATTCGCTTGACGGAACATGCTTTAGTGCAGCTGCATGAAAAATAATATCCACATCTTTTGTTGCATAATTAATTCTTTCTTTATCCCTAATATCACCGACTAAGAATCGAACATTTTTATATTCACTTAACTCTTGCTGAAATTCAAAATGCTTAGATTCATCCCTGCTAAATATTCTTATTACTTTTGGATTATGATTCAATAACTGTCTAACAATTTCACTTCCAATGGAACCTGTACCACCAGTTACCAAAATAGTCTTGTCTTTAAACATAAAAACCACCTCATCCGCTATTTATTTTTGTCTACTTTAAATCCTTTTAAAGAACTGAAGTTGGAGACCACGAAACCATGGATATTTTTAATGTTCTCCAATGATAAAATGATAGCTATATTTAGAAACACAGCGATAATTCGGCAAAATGCCGGGAAGTCTAGGCTTCCCATTCCTAAAATATAAATAGACGCAGTAAATCCCCATAGAATAAAAAGTCTATTTGAAAATAACACATCAATATATTTTGAAAGCCAGAAGAAAATAGAAATAATAAATATCATGATTATCGTACCGAGTAAATATCCATACATAATCATAAAATCACCAACAAAAAAACTTGGTCCACTGCCACCTGAATAGCCATACATGTATTCGAAAACTTGGGTGTTTATTTTATTGAAGTCAAACGGAAATTCATTGTGCATCATATCAAATCTCACTACTAAAGCAGCACCTTGTGTAGCAAAAAAACGTCTTATTCCTGAAGCAACCGCACTACCTGTTATAAATAGGTAAGCTGAAAAAGCAATAACTACCATAATCAAAAGCTTATAATTAATTTTCAATTTAAATATAAATATCCACACAAAAATATAAAAGTAAACTAAAACACCTTTATTTCCTCCTAGTATTAGTAAACCACTTAAAATAACAAAACCTACTACCTTTAAAAGATTCGAATTAATTCGCTCATAGTAGTACAAAAAGTAACTAGGTAAGACAAAGAAAATAAAAGTCGATACAGTAAAGTAAAGTGGGATAGCACCTGACATATCAGGTCGTTCAATTCTAACTCCGTTCACAAGTAAGCTATATAATGGAAAACGGTCAATAAATATTAATATATATCCTAATATACCTAGGGTCATATAGGTTATATATAAATGAACTAGGTTGTTTGGTTCGTTTGTTAATTTTATATTCCCACCAACGACCATCATGTTTTTGAAAATAAGAAACATACTTAACAATAAAAATAGTATGGTTGAGTAAATGATATATTGTAAATAGGAATGTTCAGCAAACACCCTATAAGCTGTCCCACTAAAAACTGTGTAATAAACAGCAGGAGTATAAAATATTATAGTTGTAATAATAAAGAAAACAGAAAGAGAACGTTTTTGTTCTCCATAATATAGAATTGTTAAAACAAAAAATGTAAAAGAAATTGTTAGAATGAAAAATAAAGCAAACTCAGATAGCATTTTATTTCTCCTTAATTGTTTTATTAGTTTTAGGGGCAAATTTCTCTGCTTTAGCAAAAGTAAACCATGGCATATAGTAGACTTTAGATGAAAGTACCCACATTGACAAAAATGCTACTAGAAAAGATATTGCCGTTGATTGAGATGCTCCAATTGGGCCATTGAATTTAATTAAAAAGTAATTAAGAATAAGGTTAATCGGAACAGCAATTAACATAACATTAAAATTCAAATGAGTTTTTTGAGCAAAGTGGACATAATTCGTCATCATTTTATACATTCCATTGAAAGCATACCCTAATGAAATCCAGAAAACAAATATGCTAGCACTAATAAATTCCGGACTTACATAGAAAGAGATTATAAAAGGAGAACATATTCCAAGTATTACAGCTCCCACAAAAACGATTATAAAATAATAGTAAGTAAATTTGACAATTTTAGCTTTTTCTCTGATTTGATCCAATTTTAGTTTATCAAATAACCATGGAACCCATGCTTTATTAAAAGCAGTAATTATAATCATTAAAATCATAGATATTTGATATCCTACAGTATATATACCAACAGCTTCTAATCCAACCATGTTTTTAATAAAAATTCTATCGGACATATTCATTAACGCCATCCCTAGAGAAACCGGTATGAGTGGAACCCCGAACTTCAATGCATGGATAAAATAGTCCCTAGAAACTTTTCTCTTAATAAAGCCTCCATTCCCTATTATGAACAAACCAATGATACCATATGTAATATAGGAGGTGCTTAACCCAATTACAGCTCCGTGCCATCCCAAATCAAAAAACACAACCAAGATAATAGAAAGTCCACCATTTAAAATGGACTGGGTAATTAGAAAAATCCCAAATTTAACTGCTTTTAGCTGAACTTGGAATAAAACTAGTACGACCTGGAAGATAAATTGACTTAAACATACTAATATCGATAGTTGGACCCATACCCACTGTAAATCGGTAAGGAAATATATCGTATTATGAAAAAGAGCAATAAGAACACTAGTTATCCCACCACTTAACAATAGAATAGTTAATGATGTTGTTACATAAGTAGGGAAATCAATAGAATCCTTTTCATAATACTGCCTTGTTATTGCTCCATGAATGCTCAATCCTACAATTGGTCCAAAAACTAAAAGAACCATCTGAAACATAGAAAAAAGACCATATTCAGATGTTGACATATTTCTTGTGAAGATTGGTATTAATAGGAACGGGACCGCTGCATTTAGAATGCTAGAAAAAACATATATGCCTGCTGATTTAAATAACCTTTTGAACATCGTTTATCACCTTATCTAATGTTGTTTTAACGATCCCTTAATAAAAAGTTGTTATAAAAACACTTGTACGTTATCATATCAATGTCAGTTTTAAACAAAGCTATATTATAAAAATCAATTACAAATTCATTTTAAAGGAGTATATACATGAGTACGCCAACTGTAACAATCATCACACCAACCTACAATTCCTCAAAATTCATTCTAGAAACAATTAGATCTGTAAAGTCTCAAACGTATAATGACTGGGAAATGATTATCATTGACGATTGTTCTATAGATAATACCGTCCAAATTGTTGAAGAACAAACTAAACAAGACAATAGAATTAAATTGATGAGGTTAGAAAAAAACTCTGGTGCCGCAGTAGCAAGGAATTCAGGAATTAAGAAAGCTAAAGGTAAATACCTTGCCTTTCTAGACAGTGATGATATGTGGCAACCAGATAAGTTGAGCAATCAAATTACTTTTATGAAAGATAATAATTATTTATTCTCGTATAGTACCTATTCCATAATTAACGAAAATGGAAACTTTTTAAATAAAACTATAAGAGCAACTAATTTCGTCGATTATAGAACATTACTAAAAAAGCCTGGAACTATAGGTTGTCTAACTGTTATTTTAGATCGAGAGCAAATTGGTGATGTACTTATGCCAAATATAAAAACAAGACAGGACTTCGCTTTATGGCTAAAAATATTAAAAACAGGTATTAACGCATATGGCCTTGATGAAGATTTAGCTCTTTATCGAAAAGTCCCTGGTTCTATATCAAGTAATAAAATTAAAGCTGCTAAAAAGAATTGGTATGTTTACCGTAATATTGAAAAATTAAATTTAATTAAATCCCTATGGTATTTTTGTAATTATGCAATCAGAGCTGTAATAAAAACATACTTCTAGAGTGCATTTGAGGAATCCCCCTTTTTACCTTTCATTAAAGTAAAAGGGGGATTCTTATAATTCATTTTTTCTCCTTAATCGAAGGTCTTCCGATTGAATAATACTCAATGCCATTTTTCTTGGCTTCTTCTAAACTAAAACAGTTTCTACCATCAAATATTATTGGATTCTTTAATTTCTTTTTATACTCCTCTAACTTATATTCTTTTATTATTTTCCAGTCTGTTAAAATGACTGCACAATCTGCATCATTTATCGCACTTTCAATTGAATCAACAAATGTTATATCTTTAGTCAAGATCTTTCTTGCATTCTCTAAACCCACAGGATCGTAACCGAAAACCTTTGCACCAGACTTAACTAGCTCCTCTGAGACTTGGATAGAAGGCGATTCACGCATGTCATCGGTATCAGGTTTGAATGTTAATCCTAATAAGGCAATTTTCAAACCTCTTAATCCACCAAATCGATTTATTATTTTATCTACAATTACCCTTCTTTGGTTTTTATTTACTTCTACAACACTTTGTAGAATAGGCATTGAAAAATCTACATTTTTACCTATTGATATTAAGGCATTCGTATCTTTTGGAAAGCAGGAACCACCATATCCTATGCCTGCATTCAGAAAGCTATTACCTATCCTCTTATCTGTTCCAATCCCACTAGCAACATCTTCTATATTCGCACCTAATTTTTCAGATAAATTCGCTATTTCATTAATAAAGCTTATTTTTGTAGCTAGAAAAGCATTCGCTGCGTATTTTATCATTTCAGCACTTCTTAGATTTGTTTTAACAATTGGAATTCCAAATGGCTTATTTATTTCTTCTAAAAGATTTAGTGCTTCCTCGCTTTCCGAGCCAATAACAATCCTGTCGCCATTAAACGTATCATATACTGCAGTACCTTGCCTTAAAAATTCTGGATTAGATACTACCTCAATCCTAACATCATTGACCAATTCATTATTAATTTTGTTTTTAATATACTCATTTGTACCTACTGGAACAGTACTTTTTGTAACAACAATCACATCATTCTTTATAGTTTTTGCAATACTTTCACATGCACTATTTATAAATCTCAGGTCTGCAGAACCATCATCACCTTGTGGTGTTCCAACTCCAAGATAGATAAAATCTTTGTTAGCCAAACCTTCTTCATAACTTGTAGTGAAATTCAATCTTTGTTTTTCTAAATTTTTTTGTAGTAATTCTTCAAGACCTTCTTCGTATATTGGAGAATTACCCTTTCTTAACATATCTATCTTGTTTGGGTCAACATCTACACATGTAACTTCATGGCCAATTTCTGACAGACATACACCTGTAACGAGCCCTACATAACCTGTACCTATTACTGCTATTTTCATGCTAAAACCACCTAATTTGATAAGTTTCTTATTGTATTTTTCATATAATCCTTTAATTCTTCTTTTAAATCTTCTCTCTGTAATGCAAAGTCAATTGTCGCTTTGATGAACCCAAGTTTATTTCCAATATCGTATCTTTCACCAGTAAAGTTATAAGCCAAAACATTCTCACGTTCATTTAAAATCTTTATCGCATCTGTTAGTTGAATTTCTCCTCCTTTTCCAGGCTCGAGCTGTTCAAGAATTGAAAAGATTTCAGGAGATAGAATGTATCTACCCATAATAGCTAATTTTGATGGAGCTGCTTCTCTGCTAGGTTTTTCTACAAAATCACTCACTTTAATTATTTCTTTCGTAAATTCCTTAGAATAATCCGGCTTTATTATTCCGTAGTTAGATACTAATTCATCTGGTACATCTTGTACTCCTACAACAGAGGATTGATATTCAGAATATACTCTTATGAGTTGAGACAAACAAGGTTCCGGTGCCTTCACAATATCGTCTCCAAGGAGTACAGCAAATGGTTCATTTCCAATAAACCTATTAGCACAATAAATAGCATGTCCCAGTCCCTTTGGCTCTTTTTGACGGATATAGTGAATGTTAGCCAAATTCGATATGTCTTGCACTACCTTTAAAACGTCATCTTTTCCCTTTTTTGCTAAAGTTTCTTCTAATTCAAAAGAAGTATCAAAATGATCTTCTATTGCCCTTTTTCCTCGTCCCGATACAATTATTATGTCCTCAATTCCTGATGAAACTGCTTCCTCAACTATATATTGAATGGTTGGCTTATCTACAATAGGTAACATTTCTTTTGGTTGGGCTTTAGTTGCTGGTAAGAACCTTGTTCCTAAACCTGCTGCAGGAATAATAGCCTTTCTTACAACATTATTATGCATTTAAAACTACTCTCCTTATGTAATAGATGAAATCATTTATTTTTCATTATGCGACAATAATTTTACCATATGTTAATTAAAACTTACAGAATTCATAAATTACCGAATTCTACATATTTCTAACAATTGACGCTTAATAAACTTATAAAGCAGTTCCGAATTAATTGGAACTGCTTTTCACTTGTTTTTTATTTTTTATTTTCATAACAGATTTCCTTGTCAATTGAACAATTGGTCTTTTTCCTTTTCCAACTATACCAACCACCTCAGCAATTATATGAAGAAGTAGAAGAATAACGAAAGAAATCAATATGGAGACAACTAAAGATGCATTAGAAAAAACTATAGCCGAAATACCAAATACCGCACTAAATCCATAAATAATCAAAACTGTGGCGCGGTGGCTAAAACCTGCAGCCAATAAATTATGATGAAAATGCTTTTTATCGGGCATCATAATACTTTCGCCATTGATAAATCTTCTTAACATGGCAAAAAGTGTATCAAAAATTGGTACTGCCAGTACGATTATGGGTATAACAAAGCTGAATAGGGTTATATTTTTAAACAGGCCCATAATCGAAATAACAGCTATCGAGTACCCGAGAAACATGGATCCTGTATCACCCATGTAGATTTTGGCGGGATGGAAATTGTGAAATAAAAATCCCAAGTTACTAGCAATTAGTACGATACAAAAATAAATAACAGTCATTCGATAATCCATAAATGCCATGACAGTAATGCTCATTAATGCTATTGTTGATACTCCGGCAGCTAAGCCATCTAAACCGTCTATAAGATTTATGGCATTTGTTATTCCAATAATCCAGAAAAAAGTAACGATAATACTCCAACCGTGGAGTTCAATTACACCTAATAACGGAATAGTAATACGATCAATAATTAAACCCGAGCTTATTACAATTATCGTTGCTGCAATTTGGCCAGAAAGCTTTAGGATTGGTTTAAGCTGATATTTATCATCAAGCAGACCCGTTATTACAATAATGAATGCTCCAAGAACTATTTCTAATAACTGTGGATGTTCAGGTCTTATATAAAGTAATCCAATTACAACACCTAAGAAAATAGCTAAGCCACCTAGCCTAGGAGTTGCTTTGGTATGAACTTTTCTATAATTAGGGTGGTCAATAGCTCCAATTTTCATGGCTAATTTTTTTATTGGATAGACAAGTATCAGGGTAGATAAAAGTGAAATACAAAAAGCTACAACCAGTTCTGGTATATGATACATAAAACACCCCTTCCTTTAAAAACTTGTCCTTTTTAATATTGTTCAATTCTTGTTTGTTATGACACAAAATATATACCAACTATATGTTAGAAATTGCTACCCATATTTAACTTGCTGTTTCGACATAAAATTCATGCGCACTGTAAATAATATTAAACCAATATATTTATTTCTTCAATAATTTCCTTAAAAATAGTGGGAACACCTTTTGATGTTCCCGCTATTTTCTATTCTTGCACTACTTTCTTCCTCCTACCAAATAACCCTTTCACTCTCTCCGACAACCCATCAAAATACGTATAAACAACAGGTATCAGGAAAAGAGTAAAGATACTTGATATCGTCAAACCAAAAATAACAGTTATGGCTAGAGGTTGCTGAGTTTCAGCTCCTTCTCCATATCCTAAAGCTAATGGAAGCATTCCAAGAATCGTCGTTAAGGTCGTCATTAAAATCGGTCGCATTCGGCTGACACCCGCTTCGAGGATAGCTTCTTTTCGATCCATTCCTCTCGAACGGAGGATGTTAATGTAATCAACCAGCACTATCGCATTATTCACGACGATCCCCGCTAGCATAATGACCCCAATAAATGCTGTAATACTTAGTGGTTTACCGGTTATAAATAAACCAGCTAACACGCCAACTACTGTTGCTGGCATCGAAAACATGATAACGAATGGCGTTAGGAAGTTCTCGAATTGGACAGCCATTACAGCATAAACGAGGAAAATGGATACGACCAAAGCGATGGCTAAGTCTGAAAAGGCTTCTGCCATGTCCTGTGCTTCTCCGCCAATCGAGTAGGAATACTCTTCTGGGAAGTCCATTTGCTCAAGCGTCTGTTTAACATCTTCACTTACGCTACCCAAATCACGATTCAGAATTTCACTCGATACGTTCACTTGTGGCTGCTGGTTTTCTCTTGTTAGCTCTGCAGGGCTTTGTACTTGTTCAAAGCTTGCGACAGATGCTAATGGAATAAAGTTGCCGTTGGCAGTTTGTATTTTTAGATTTTCCACATCACTAATTGTGCTTCGAGATTCCTCTGGGAAAATCATATTTACATTACGATCTTCTCCACCCTCACGGTAGCTCATCACCGTTTGTCCCGTCATTGCCAACTGAGTCTGACTCATGACATCCTGGTAGCTTAAACCGAATTGAGCTGCTTTCTCTCGGTCAACCTCAATTTCCAGCTCTGGCCTCGTTTCCGAGATGGAGGACTGTGGGTTATGGATCCCGTCGATATCCGATATGGCAAGAACGACCTGATCCGCTAACTCTCTTAGAACCTCGTGTTCTGGTCCAGATACTTGAATTTGGATTGGAGTACCACCGCTCATACCACCTCCACTAGCATTAATGGTCATTTCGGCTCCAGCAATTGTTTGTAGATCTTTGTCCAGGTCTGCAACGACTTGATCGGTCGTTTGATCTCTATCCGATTGTGGAACGAGTTGAAGGGTGTAGGATGCTTCATTCGTGCTGCCCTGCCCCATTCCTCCAGACATACTTCCGCTGCTTGCAACGGTTACGTAATTCGTTTCAATGATGTCTTCATACTGTTTTAATTTTTCATTTACTTGCTCTGAAACTTTTAAAGTTTCCTCTTGGGTCGTTCCTTCAGCTGTTCTTACCGAGATGCTAATTTGCCCTTGGTCCCCTTCTGGGATAAATGCGGTTCCGATGAGCGGGATAAGCGCTAAGCTTCCTGCAATGGCTAGAACAGTAACCAAGATCGTTGTTTTTCTGAAGACTAATACTTTTTTCAATGCCGCTTCGTATCGATTGTTAAAGGCGGTTAAAAAGCGGTCAAACCAATACCTACGTCCATTGTCCTTCATTGCTTTCGTTAATAGCTTAGAGGAGAGCATCGGAACAAGCGTGACTGCGACTACTAGCGATGCAACGAGTGAAAAGGTCACCGTTAAGGCTAGTGGGGTAAATAACTCGGATGCTATCCCTTCTACAAACACGATAGGTAAGAAAACGACTAGCGTTGTCGTTGTCGATGCGATAACCGCCGGTGCTAATTCGGATGCACCTTTTTTCGCAGATTCCATAACACTATAGCCTTTCTGTCGATAAGAGATGATATTTTCTAATATGACAATAGAACTGTCTACCATCATCCCGATTCCTAGTGCGAGTCCTCCCATCGTTAGGACGTTAAGCGTTTCGCCAGTAAAGTATAAGAGAACAAACGTTGATATAATCGCAATCGGAATGGATAATCCGACTACTAATGTGGCGCGAACGCTTTTCAGGAATAACAGAAGGATAAGTAAAGCAAAAAATCCTCCGATTATCATGTTTTGTACGACAGACTTCATAGAAGATGTGATGAAGGTGGATGTATCCAATACAACCTCTAGATTAACACCCTCAGGTAAGTCTTCTTTCAGTTCATCAACCGCTGTTTTTATATGATTCGAAACTTCTACTGTGTTTCCGTCTGTTTTTTTCATGATTGGTAAAACGACAGCTGGTTCTCCGTTTACTCTTGTAATGCCTGTTTGGTTATACGTTTCCTTTACCTCTGCCACATCTTCTACATGGATGGTAGCGCCTTGCGGGGTTTGTACAATCGTTTGAGCAATATCATCTACGGAGCTAAAGGAACCATCTATCCGGATTTGCAGTTCCTTATCTCCTTTAGTAACGACTCCGGCTGATCCTGATGTATTGGCTCCTTGAAGAGCTTGCATGATTATTTGCGACTGGAGACCATACTGAGCCATTTTAGCTTGGTCAAGCTCTAATTCTATGACACGCTCCCTTCCACCCTCAACGGAGACGGAAGCTACGCCACCTTGTCTTTCCAAATGTGGGACGATGCGGTCACCCGCCAACCCTTGTAATTGTTCTAGGTTATCACCTGTTAAGCCGACCCACATAACTGGGATTTGCTGTGGGTTAAAACGAAGCACGCTTGGGTCTCCTGCCGAATCAGGAAGCATGCCCTTTACTTGATCGACACTTTCCCGAACTTCTAGAAGCGCATTATCCAAGTTGACGCCTGTATCAAACATCATAATGACGAGCGAGGATCCAGACTGAGATTGGGCTTGAATCGTTTGGACTCCTTCTATGGAACTTACCGCTGATTCGATTGGCTGACTTATTTGTTTTTCAACTTCTTGAGGAGCTGCATCTGGGTAGCTTGTTGCGACGACTGCGATTGGTAAGTCAATTTCTGGAAATAAATCGATCGTTAAATTGCGTAGTGACATCGCACCGAGAGCTAATATAGCGAGAACAATCATGATGACGCCGACTGGTCGTTTAACGGAGGTTTCGACGATTTTCACGATGCTTCCTCCTCCTCTTGGATGGTTACTTCTTTTCCATCTGAAAGGACTAATTGACCTTTAGTAACAACTTGATCGCCTTCTTTCATATCCCCTTCGACTGCTGTCTGTTCAGTTAAAGAACGAAGGACGTTTACTTTTGTTTCGATTGCTTTGTAATCTTTGATAACGTAGACAAAGTTAGACCCACCTTCTTCTACCAGCGCTTCTGTAGGGATGACAAGGCTATCTGCAATCTCTTCTTTTGTAACACGAAGGATTGCGGTCATTCCTGGTAAAATAGACTCCTCAGGGTCCTCTAGTGTTGCTTCAATGTCATAAAGACCTGTCTGCTGATTCGGAACTTTTGATACGTAATCTATGGTTGCTGTCTGATCTTTTTCATTAATGATGACGGTTATGTTTTCTAATCCTTCAAAAAGCTGTCTATTTTCCGTTGTTACGGCAGCTTGAATATGTATATCCCCGATGTTACTAATCGTCGCAAATGGCTCTGTGTTGGATACGAAGCCACCTTCTGTTGCATTAAAAGTTGTAATCTGACCGTCTGCTGACGCCTCTATGTCCATTGCTCCGCTACTGGGAGAGGATATCGTAATTAAGGCATCCCCTTCTTCTACCGATTCCCCTTTATCTACATGCACTTCGGTTACTTCTGCTGCAACTGGTGCCATAACCGGTATAGAGGATTCCGGAGCTGTTTTACCGTATATAGATTTTTGAATCGTTAATGTGTCTTTTGTTACGTTTTTCACTTGAACCGATACAGGCAGATCTTCTGATTGGTTTGTATCGTCTTGGTTTGAGCACCCGATAAGTGCTATGGATAGTAAGACAAGGCTAAAGAACATTTTTTTCAATTTCTTCTCCTCCTTCGATTTTGTATCCCCATGTTTCTGTACGAATAACTTTTGATTTCGATTCATTTTGATTAGACATGTTCTACTATATCGTCTGTGAAGAAGAAATCCAAATACTCGGCATGAAAAAACCCTGCTCATTCGAGCAGGGTCCCATTAGATGTTATTCGTCTTTGTTTTCATCCATGGTATCGGTGTTTTCGTCAGTAGGACCAGTTTGTCCACCTTCACCGTTGGCATCTGTACCATTACCTTCTGTTTGGCCGTTTTCACCATTTTCGTTGTCCATGATATCATTTGTTTCTTCTTGGATTTCATCTCCAGCGTCCTCCGCTTCGTCTTGAAGCTCATCTACTGGACCTTCACCGTTGCCATTGTCTCCGTTATCACCGTTATTTTCTCCACCGTCTTGTTCTAGGGGAGCTTCTTCGTCTTCTGGTGGTGGGTTTTCATCCCCGCCACACGCAGTGACTAATGAAAGAGCAAGAGCAGGAGCAGTAAGTTTAATTAACCAATTGGTTTTCATTCGAAAGTCCTCCTTTTCTTTTATTCGGTATTAGCTTTCCCAAAAAATAAGGATAACTTACACATAAACATTTCCAACCCGAATAGGGAAACCGTTTTTAACGGTCTTTTATAGACTTCTACCAGATAGAGAAAATATACAAAAAAGAAGCGATTCTCCATGAATGATACATGAGAAAATCGCTTCTTTTTTTATTTTATCGCAAAAGTAATTTCAGCCTCACAAGCAAGCTCACCATCAACCGTTGCAACAGCTTTTCCTTTTCCAATCGGTCCTTTTATACGAATGATCTCTACTTCGAGTTTTAACTGGTCACCGGGTTTAACTTGTCTTTTAAATCGGCATTTATCAATTCCAGCTAGAAATCCGATTTTGCCTTTATTATCTGGCTTGTTCAAAATTGCAACCGCGCCAACTTGCGCAAGAGCTTCTACGATAAGCACCCCTGGCATTACAGGGTAATCCGGGAAGTGACCTTGGAAGAATGGTTCATTAATCGTTACATTCTTTTTCCCAACAACGCGCGTCCCTTCCTCGTATTCCGTAATTTGGTCGACTAATAAAAAAGGATATCGATGGGGAATAATATTTTTGATTTCTTGACTATCGAACATATATAGGATGGCTCCTTTCGGGATTTTCTTTTGTAAGTATATCAGATGTTGTGGGCTTGGGGTAGATTTGTACTGCTGGCCTGCATTCAGTGGGAACTAACATTGCAAGAACCAAATTTTTATCGCTCAAGCTCTTTTTATTAGCTCCTACCCGTAAAAAATAACCTCCCAGAATTCTAGAAGGTTTGTTCAGGTAAAAAAGAATGGTACCTAAAAGTCAAAAAGTTCTCATACTTAATGGGTTGCAAATTCATCAGTTTCCATCTATACTCCGTATTTCTACGGTTTAGTTGTAGATGAAGGCTGTTGTTCATTTCCTTTATTGTCAACAGAGCCAAGATTCCTATCTTCACGTTGAGGCTCACTCTTGGATGAAGGTTCATTTTCCTCTTCAACAGCAGATTCCTTTTTCGGTTGATTCTCCGCACTAGGTATTTGCTCTGGAATGTTTTCTTCAGTATTTGTTTGGTTTCCCTCCCTTTCCGTCATGTTATTCGCTCCTTCATTTCTACTATTTCCGCTATCAGAACTAGTTGGGTTATTCTTTAAAGAATTTGAATTTGTCGGAGTTTCATCCTGTTTTTTAGTATCCCTACCTTTTTGTGGGACACCTTTATTAATCGGTGATTCTTGTCTATCATCAAGGGAAGGATTATCCTCCTCTGAATCTTTGTTAGGCTGTGGCTTTTCCTGACCCTGACCTGACTCTGAATTCAATTTAGAATTATCTTTCGTAGAATCTCCCTGCCCCATCTTCCCTTGTTCCTCCGTAACATCTTCCGCCATCATATCCTCTAATTGTCTAACTGATTTATCTTTCACTTCTTCAATATTTTGAACAAGTCCTCTTTCTTTTAATGCTTTATAATGTCTATATTTATTCACAGATACATGTACACGTTCTGCTTGATCATAAAACTCCTTTGTTTCATTAAATATCTTTACATCTGCAACTATGTTCTGATGTTGAAGTTGAGAACGAATCCCTTCTGTTATATCTTGTTCAGAAGGTTTTTGACCGTTATCCTTAACCTTCACAATGGTCGTCTCGATTCTCCCTTTTTCTTCTTCCGTTAAATAACCCTTGGAAATCGCTTCGGATACGATAAGGTTAACCACCTGATAGATGTTTAGATCTTTTGATTCAATGGAGTCGACGATTTTCTCTCCATCGGTATTCAAAGGCGATAGCTTCACCACGTTTAAATCCTGGTCTAAATGCGCCTCAATACTTGGATTAATGTCAATAGTTGCAATATAATGAGTTTCGGAGTGAACATTAAGCATCCCATAAGAAAAAAAGGCAATAAATAAAACAGCCACCATCGCTATTGTTGATACAACAACCTTGAAGGGAAATGGGTTTGGGTTCGATTTCGCTGAATACGTCACCCTTTCACCCATCATTGGCAGGTCACTTTCGTTTCGTGCGATATTTTTAAACGTGCCATCATCACAAAGAAGAACATATTCGTTCTCCGTCACCTTGGTCACGATTCCTTCAATTGTATGTTTTTTCATATTTTCTCACTCCTAGGACCGACTTGAACAAACGTTGAAAGCTGACTCCATTCCGGATTTAATTGAATCATAATGATTGTAATCAGGTACTTGCGGTGTCGCTCGATTGATTTGGGTCGGTAGCCTGTCCTTTTTGAAAAAGAAGATATAGGAAATATACATTTCTCAATTAATTCATTTACTAGATCGTGATATTTAATAAATTCAGTAGCCATTTCCATGACTTTAATTTGGGTCTTACGATGTTTCGGGCTATGACTTTCCAACTCTTCAAAAGAAATATTAAAATTCCCCAACTTTTCGTCAAGTTCTAGAATTTCCTCAACGAGAGCCGTAGTGCTGGTTGATTGGTGGTATGACTCCAATGAGGCTTTCATTTCGGCTTTACTATGTTCTAATTGATCATCATCCGAAGTGATGTGCAAATGACGCTTCTCTTTTCGAAAATAATCAATTAAATCTCGTTTTATTAAAAGATATACATAATTTAAAAAAGTGCGTCCACTATCATATTCAAACGTGTCTACAGCACGGTTAAAAGCGATCAGGCCAATACTTGTCTCATCACTGCTCCAGGTTACATATCGTTTACACACATGTCCAACTACGTTCAGAATATAGGGCTTATAATGGCGAATCAAATATTCTCGCTCTAATTCATTCCCCTTTTTCGCTTCTAATAGAGTTTCTTTTAGTTTTGGATTTTCCATGTTGCCCTCCTTGTAGAACTCTTACCATAAGAGTACTCTACCTTCTATCTGAGGGTAAACCATTTTTAATAAAGAATAGTACCCCTTTTTTTGGAAAAGTGGGTACTATTCCGTTCCACCTTTATATCAGTGGTTATGGTCTTCTTGATGTTCCTTCTTTTTGAGCAGCTGGATTCTGGTTACCTGTGTTTTGTCCGCTTTGCTCAGATTGTTCCGTTTCACCTTCTTGTTCATCACTTTCAACAGGTGTTGATGGTTTGTTGTCTTGGGAAGTTGATGTTCGATTACTTTGTTGAGTTTTGCCTTGATTAGCTTCCTCTGTAGCTTCACTTTTTCTCTGCTTTGCTTGCTTTTGTGCTTGTTCAGCTTTGTCTTTCACTTGTTTTTGTTTTTCCTCAGCTTTTGCTTGTACCTCTTCTTGCTTTTCTTGTGCCTCTTCCGCTTTTGCCACAGCATCAGCTTGTTTGTCCTCTGCTGCAGTTTGCGCTTCTTCGGCTTTCTTGCGGGCTGCTAAAAATTTTTGCTTGGCCATTTCTTGATTTTCTAATGCTTTCATAATACCAGCCTTCGCTTCTTCTGGAAGGTCTTCTCGCTTCAATAGTGCTTCTAAATTTTCTGAGCGCTTTTGGCTGCTCTCGACTACAGTCTCTTCGACAGCTGTTGTGTCTTCTCCGGCTTCTTTTGCTGCCTCCAAGTCTTCTTCTATTTGTCCCACATGTCCTTCATAATCTTCTAGTAACTCTTCTGCCTTTTCTTCATCCCCTTCTTCAAGGGACAATTCTGCTTCATTTAAACGATCGTCTGCATATTCATCTTGAAGAAGAGCTTTTTCACTATTTTCTTCTGTTAACTCATATTCCACTTCCTCTATGACACGAGTGGTATCATATAGATCTGAGTTTGGATCGACTACTGTCTCATCCTCAGCTGCATTAACATTTCCTGCAAATAATAAAAGTAGCCCAACTGTTACACTAAACACGACTGTTTTCATTGTTATTCCACCTTTTTCTTAGAAATAATGTACGTTTTGTTTAAATTCCTCTATAATCTCTTGGTTGTTTTCATACTCTCCAGAAGGGGTCATAAAGATTAAAATATCAGTTTTTTCCTCTCCACTATTCAAATAGATATCAGTTCGAATTACTTCTTGATGGTTTGATTTTAAAGAGAGATATGTCTCGGATTCTTCCATTGTCTCACTGTTTGCAAATGACGCTTTCAATTCGCTCTTGATCTCTTCTAATGGCTTTTCGTTTGAAACAGAGGTTAAGATTGCTTTCACATTCCCATTTTGAAATAGGATATTTTCTTCGCCTTTGTTGGTGGGATTTTGGTGTTGCCAGCCAAGTGTCTCGGTCACCTTGACTGTCTCGCTTTCGTATAGGTAGTTCGGTTCCTGTTCCGTGTTAACCTCTGCATTGTGCTGTACGTCCTCACCTTTACCACTTTGGCAAGCTCCTAGAACGAATAAAGAAATAAAAATTAACAGAATTACGCTTGTCCTGCTTTTCAACCTGTCACCTCCGCCCTTTTATGAATTTGTAGAGAAAGATTTTTAGCATTGTTTCGACGGCAGCTGGCTGACATAGAATGCTCCCTTAGCCCCTTTAGCTTTGCGTCATCATCTTTCAATGATTTTGCCTTTCTCTCATTATTCATTTATCTATACGCAATCTTGTTTGAAATTTAGGGGGTGATGACGGATTTTTTTCGGTCAATGTTTGTCAGATCTAATGGGTAGTGCAAAAAGTTCTATGAAATACAAGGTGATTCTAAAGTCAGCGGGATGAACTTTATAGAAGCCTTTCTTAAAATACCTCCGCTATCGTTACCTAAACCAAACAAAAAGAGCACATCAAGTGTGCTCTTCAATCCGGATTGCCGGTTACGATATTTTTAATGTGCTTCCATGTATCAAATTCTAATACATCGGCCGCTTTTCCGTCACCAATAACGCCATATCCCATCATGAGGCCTAAAATCAGGGCGAGGAAACAGAGGGTGGCAACAACGACGATTCGCAACCAAATTGGGAATACTCGGCGTTTTAAGGTTTTGCCTTTTAGCTTTTCTTCTTTTCTTTTTTGCTTTTGTTCTTGGCCTTCGGCTTTTTCGGCTTTTCGTTGTTGTCGGTCTAGTTTCTTTTCTTCTTTTTGAAGCTTCTTTTGCTCGCTACGTGTTTTTTGCTCACTTACGGATTCTGACATGGCTTGATGACTCCTTACTTTCATTCTTTTCCAAATAGATTAACGTAATTGGTTCACTAATCCCATCATTTGATCGTTCATCGAGATGGAACGGGCATTCATTTGGTAAGCTCTTTGCGTTGTCATGAGCTCGGTCATTTGATTCGCTAAGTCAACGTTGGATGATTCCAATGCCCCACTTTTCAATTGTACTTCGCCAGGATTTAGATTTTGTACGATAGCTGCTGGATTAATTCCGGCATTATCGGGCAATCTAAAATTATTGTCTCCTGAAGCCTCTAATAGACGAGGATTTGTAATCGATACGATGGAAAGCTGATCTTCCACTTGGCGTTGACCGTTACGTGTTACTTGGATTTGACCCGTACTTGTAATTTCGATGGAATCGAATCCATCCGCAAGTACAATCGGACCGTTTTCACCAACTAATGGTTGTCCATCTTGGTTCGTCAGCATCACATGCGTATCATTAATCGGGCTCAAATAAAAGGCACCAGAACGTGTGAAGCGTGTTTCGGTTGCTCCACCTTCGGTTACGTTAACTTGAAACCATTGACTTTCATCTAATAGAGCAACGTCTAATGCTCTTCCTGTTGTTTGTACGTTCCCAACTTGTAAATTGGTATTTGTATGTCCAAGCGCTGCACCGGAACCGATTCGTATTCCGTCTGGAGTGAGACGTCCTTGTGCATTGGCAGGAGAGTTGAGATTGTCAATTTGCTGAAATAACAAAGATGAAAAGTCTGCTTGACGGCTCTTATAGCCGGATGTGTTTGCATTTGCCATGTTGTGTCCGATTAGATCCAACTTCTTTTGAAGCTGTCCCATTGTAACAGATGCTTGGTATCCTACTCTACTCATTCATGCTCCCCCTTATCGTACTCTTCCAATTTCATTAACAGCCTTATCCATACTTTGATCATATGCTTTCAAAACTTTTTGATTCGCTTCAAATAGGCGATAAGCAGACATCATTTCAGTAGCTGTTTGTGCCATATCTACGTTCGAACCTTCTAGATATCCTTGTTGGATGGAGAAGCTAATGCCAGCTTGTCCACGCGCTTCCGCTAAAGGTGCACCTTCCGCCCGGTAAAGTCCTTCGCCTTCTTTAATCAAATCATTCACATTCGCGGAGTATGCCACCCCGATTGGAACGTTTTGGTTTGGAAGCTGTAATTCACCTTGACCAGTTACTTTGAAATCAACCCCACCAGTTGCGATACGGTTACCTGCTTGGTCCAATACATAATAACCTTGGTTTGTCACAAGGTAGCCATCTGCGTCTGCGGTGAAGTTCCCGTTTCTGGTGTAACGAAGCTCTCCCTCAGGGTTTTGCACGGTGAAAAAGATGCTTCCTGTTTCATCCGGCATCGTCCCATCCACAAGTGCTAAGTCGGTTGACATCGATGTCTGTTTCAAGCTCCCTTGTGAAAAATCAGAGACGTTCTCCTGTACATAAACTCCCGTATTTATGGATCCAATTGGTGCGTTCATCGGCACATTAAAAGAACGAGATGTTGGCAGTTTGTTGGACTCCATTCTTTGAATTAACATTTCCGGGAAGGAACGTAATGTACTTTGATCTTGTTTATATCCTGGTGTCAGTGCATTTGCAATATTATTCGACATCGTCTCTTGGCGACGTTGTTGGGCAATCATTCCAGATGCTGCAGTGTAGTAGCCTCTTAACAAGACTTTTCCTCCTCTTTTCCACTTTGAAAGGGAAATTTATTATAGCTAAATCTATCTACAATTTTCGCAATGAAGTTAAACGATTTTGCGTCTTTCAATTTTATCAATGTTGTCTAACATGATGCCAGTACCTTTTGCTACACAGTTCATTGGCTCTTCTGCAAATAATACCGGAACTTTAAGTTCTTCAGAAAGCAGTAGATCCAAACCGTTTAGCAACGATCCACCACCAGTTAGAATAACACCACGGTCAATAATGTCCGCTGATAGCTCTGGAGGTGTTTGCTCCAATACTGTTTTTGCTGCTTGTACAATTAAGGCAATCGATTCACGCAGTGCTTCTTCAATTTCATTAGAATGAACCGTAATCGTACGTGGAAGCCCTGTAACCATGTCACGACCACGAATATCGATCGATTCGTCTCTTGCACCAGGGAATACTGTACCAACATTAATTTTAATATCTTCTGCAGTACGTTCCCCGATTAAAAGTTTATATTTACGTTTTACATAATTTAATATTTCAGCATCGAATTTGTCCCCAGCCATTTTGATCGACTGTGACGTAACGATATCTCCCATAGATAGAACCGCAACATCTGTAGTTCCCCCACCGATATCGACAACCATATTTCCGCTCGGCTGGAAGATGTCCATTCCTGCGCCAATAGCTGCTACTTTAGGTTCTTCTTCTAGGTACACTTTTTTACCGCCAGACTTTTCGGCAGCCTCTTTAATTGCTTTTTGTTCTACTTTTGTTATATTGGTAGGACAACAAATCAGCATACGAGGCTTCGATAAAAATCCACGGACGTTAATTTTATTAATAAAATGTTTTAACATGGCCTCTGTTACGTCAAAATCTGCAATAACGCCATCTTTTAACGGACGAATTGCTTCTATATTTCCAGGAGTTCGTCCAACCATTCTGCGGGCTGCCTCACCAACCTCCAATACTTTTCCAGTTGTGCGGTCCATCGCCACGACGGATGGTTCGTTTAGAACGATTCCTTTTCCTTTAACATGAATAAGAACATTCGCAGTTCCAAGGTCTATTCCTATATCTCGAGAAAACATGGATTCATAATCCTCCCTACTCAATTTGTTGCGTCGTATCCGTCCTTGAACACAATGCTACTAATTATATAGTTTATCACAATTTATTTTAATTAGTTACTACAAAATGAAAAAAGGCGAAATTTGTAAAAATTGGTTGTGAAATCGAGTAGGAATGGAGGAAATAGAAAAACAAAAGGCTTTCGTCGTGTGTGAGACGAGAGCCATGTTTTTCTTGCAGAAAGAGGCCTTGTCTAGCTCCAGCGTCCAGCAACAAGCGAGACTTCCCTCAGCTTTGTAAGATACCTACTATTCAACATAGTCTTGTTTCCATAAACATGTTGCTAAACGGACGCTTAGGCCTTTCGTATTAACCCACTGGTTCTGCTGGTTCTTCCGGTTCCATTGATGTATTTAATCTGTATTTCAATTTAGTAGCTTCACCGCCACGCAAATGACGGATTGCTTTATGATGATCGAGGATATGTTTAACTTCAGCGGCTAATTCGGGGTTAATGTTAGGTAATCTTTCCGTTAAATCTTTGTGGACCGTACTTTTGGAAACACCGAATTCTTTCGCAATTACGCGTACTGTTTTTCTTGTTTCCACGAGATGCTTTCCGATCCTGATTGTTCTCTCTTTGATGTAGTCATGCACACCACTCGCCTCCCTGAGTTGTATGTCTAAGGTGTAAAAATGAGACATGGTGATGGTGATGTTCGTGGTAACAGAAGTATATGGATTTCGAAAAAAGGACGGGGACTTGTGCTAATCATAGTTGCCGTGTTTTGAGCCCGCAATCTTCACCTCAGACCTTTGTTTTCTTGGTTTGTAACATTTTATTAATAGGGATGGTCAATTATGCCAAATTTTATGGAAAACTTGGGATGAAGGGGTTTGTAGAGGTTTGTGGGAGGACTAAAAAGGAAAAGGGCTGCCAAAAAGGAAGGGGCAGCCCTATGGGTAGATGCATCTTATTTTATGAGGAGTAGATCGGGATATTAACCAATATCACCGTATCCTGGATCTGATTCTTCTGGATCATCCTCTTCATCAGAGTCTGATGCTTCATTATCTGAGGTTCCAGCATCATCTGGGGATGTAGTATTCGTGGTCGTTGGAGCGGGATCAACAGAATCCGCCAATGCCATGCTTGGTAGACTTAAGCATAATAAGGCAATTATCGCAAGAATCATTACTATCTTCTTCACTTTCTCCCCTCCCTTCTGCTAAGTATGTATATTGAAAAATCGAGCTTCCCTTCGCGCGAGTAGCGAAGCACGATGTTTCCACCTATCCCAATACTTTTAATGCTTGAAGAGGTAACCTCGAGAAAAAATAGTCACTTCTTTTTTCGATAAATTCATGGTAGGAGCGTTTCAGCAAATCTTTATCCTGTTTGGCTAGTCCAACATAATACGTTTTAAAAGGGCTTTGATAAGGAAGCTTTTCTAAAATATCGATTGCTTTCTTTTTATTCCCTTTGGCTATTTCTAAGTGGGCTTGTTCGGCTCGATTATTAGAACAAATTCCATCCGTTTTCCTGTGATAAGCTGAAATAAACGGTAGGTTTTGATGGAGATTCACTTCGATTATAGAAGTATTTCCAAAGCTTTCTGCCAGTCTTAATGATTCTTCAATATGCATGATGCACTGGCCATAATCCTCTAGCACGTAACTAAGCGCTAAATTTGTGTGAATGTTTGCCTGCCGATCGACGCTAAAGGTCTCATTAAGAACTTGGAAGGCGTGCTTTCTCGCTAAAACTAGTTCATTTCTTTTCCAGTAATAGATGAATAAAACTTCATGGAGTCTTGTTTGAAACAATCGATGTAAGAGTGGGTCTTCAACTTGAGGTAATAATTCATATTGCTTGTCCAAAAATCGGGATAAAGCATCGAATTGATAGGATCCATAGTGGATGTAAATGAATAAAAAATTTTTTAATATGTTCATCTCAGGGGAAGTGATGGATATGTGATGTAGGCCTTTTAGAAGCTGTTGACCGGAAAGGCTCCGATTTTTTCTTGCGAGGTGTAATTCATACATATGGCCCCATTGCTGATTAAGCAGATTAGAGCTTTGTTTATTTTTTTCAATAAGCTGATGCAAGTCCTGATCAAAGCCATTCATATAGAGGAATTCTAATCCGACACGCATGTCAATATCTGATGAGGCTTGTAGACAATAGTCTTTCGCAATCGGAATGGCTTCATTTGGACTATAAATGGTCGACTTCCATATGAGAAAGGGGTGAAAGCCGTTCCCTTCGTTGTTTGTATATTCTTGTAAGGGTACTTTCATGGTTCTTCTCCTCTCTAACTGTTTACAAATATAACCAGTTCCTTTTCCTTATTATGTCATATTTAGGGGGAATTTCAACCCATATTTTGACATAATCGTTCGACACTTTGCGCGGTTTTTTGCGGGAGTTGGTGTAGTCGGGCTGGTGGGGGGTGCTTTGCTTGAGTGATTGGGCGGGTTTGGAGTGGGCTTGGTTGGGATTCGATGGCTGCTTGCTGGGTTGTGGAGGCTGGTTGGGGGCTGCGGCGTGTGTGGTGGTGTTTGGTGTGCATACTGCGGGTTTGGCAAGCCGCTCTATATGGTGTGTTACTTTCAAAATGTACGAGGTTACTTTCAAATTAGCGGTGGGTACTTTCATTATTTGGTGGATACTGTCATTACTGTGTCATTTACTTTTATATAATAGCCAAATACTTTCAAAATCAGATTTCAGCGAATTTATTAACGTTCGATGGTTCGTTATTAACGTTCATTTTGGATATATTATCGTTCAGGCGCACGGTATTATCGTTTGAACTGAGTTTATTATCGTTCCGGATGGGGTCATTCCCTTTCATTGCGGATTTATTCCCTTTCCGATGTGGGATATTCCATTTCGGCTCGCATTTTTCCCTCTCCGGTGTCAGATATTCCCCTTCGCGGTCGGTATTTTCTCCTTTGGTTCGGATTTATTCCCCTTCCGGCGCGATTTATTCCCCCTTTGCTACCGTTTCTTTCTATTACCTTTATTTGGGATCTGCCAACATACTATCTGTCCTCCCCCCCATTGTACGGAGTTAAATTGTGATTCCCATTTTCCTATTTATTTCATTATGGTGCCAAGTCAATCCTTCACTTTATTGCAGAAAAAACCTTGAGAGGCAGTTGCCAATCAAGGTCACAAATTTAACTATTCTTTTTCACTTCCTCGAACCATGAGTCAAAAATATCATCAGGTAAGAGTTCATCATCATTAGAATAAACTAAGTCATACCTGTATTTTCCTTTCAGACTGTTTTGCTTAACATTATAATGTAATTTTATTTCGGTAGGCATTTCTCTCCCAAATTCCTTACATCTTTTGTGAATCTCTTTTAAGTCCTTAAGCCCAATATCTAGAACTGCCTCTTGCCTTTGTTCAGAGGTATCATAAATTAACATTTCATTACCTATTTCATTTTGATTTTCAACGGCTTTATTCAAATTATTTTTAAGTACGATATGTCCATTAATCTTGTAAAAGACATCAAAAGCATACATTTTGGGCTCATATGAACAATAGATGTAAATATCATCGGCCTGATTTTCAACATACTCAAGGCAGATTGCCACTATATCTGTTTGAAGTTCAGATAGATAATCTTCAAATTCTTTACCCATACCTTATTCACCTCAATTATCTAAAATTCTTTTCTTTAAAACACCATTTATTGAGTATTTTATTTCAAAACTCGCCGGTCTTGAATTCGTTCCTTCATAATTAACCTTAACATTAACTGAAACATCTTTTCCTTCTTCTATCGCTTTTGCCCATATATTTTCTAATTTTTTATATCCGCTCAAGTTAACACTACTTGATTGAGATACTAGATTATCTAAATCAGGAGAACCCCCAAATCTATCTGCAGCTAAGTGTCCTGCATGGTCTCCAGGTTCTTTACCAGGAGTATTAGATTTATGTGGTAATCTATCATCACGTTCTGTTAATTTCAATTCTTCTGCATTAAAATCAGTAAGTCTCCCCAATTCATCTGTCTTGTAAATATAATCATATTCTCCAGTTTGATAATTTACATTTGGTTTTAATTCTCCATTCTTACTTATGTGACTTCGATTTTTGATTACGTTATCTGAATTATTATCAATTTTGTTAACATCATTTCGTTTGCCACTGCCCCCATCCCTCACATCAAACCTATTCAAATTCACCTTATCCCCAGTATCCATCATAGATACCCGCGGGCCTGGCCCTATCCCGCCATAGGCAGGTTGTAAAGGTTGAAGTAATGGTGGGAGGCGGAACATGTCTAGGTATCTTCCTGTTTGTTTGATAAACATGGATGTTTTGACTAGGGAACTGTTCGTTGTTCGTGCATAAATACTTTGGGTTCCGATTCTTAGTTTGTTAGTATCTAGAACATTTTGAAACTGTTGTATTTTTGCAGGATTCTGGGTTAGGCTTTTGCTTGCTACACTGGTTGTTGTGGATGCTAATCCTCCAGTCACGACTTTTGCAAATAGCTCAAAGCTATTCATCCAATGTTCTTTTGATAAAGGATCTTCAGTATTTACGGCACCATTGACCAAATCAACTGTTCCCAAGGTCCAATAATTGAAAAAGTCGTAGGTAGAGTCCGTTGACTTTTCATACCTTGTTTCTAATCCTTCGTCCATTGCTTTTACAGCATCAAAAGCTCCTAATGTCCAATAATTCCCAAGATCATACCAAGAATCATTCCTTTTATCGGCTCTATTCTCCAAACCAGCCCAAATATCCTGCCCGATTTCCTGAAAACTGTCGAACGATTCTTCAAACCAGTTTTTATCCTCTTTCTTTTTCTTTGGCTTCGGCTTCGGTTCCGGTGCGGGGCAAGAAGCTCCTTGCTGACTAATGTTTACTGTTATCTGTTCTGCACGTCGGGCTAATTTTCTTTCGTCCACTTCCATTCTACCTATCGTAAGAGAGACTACTTGCTCTAAATTTCCCGTCTTTCTTTCATAGTCTTGTACTTGATCTAGAAGATTTTGATGGAGAGAGTAAATACTTCCGTTCACACCTTGATGACGAGTAAGGCTATTTAGGTTATGTATCGATGCTTTTACCCGGTGTTTGGCACTAAGAGTTACACGGGCAAGGGATTCTAAGTCTGGGATATTTACTTTAATCTGGCTCATGAGTAGTAATCTGCCTTTTCTCTTAGTCTATTTATCTTTTCCCTAACCTCCGCCACAACAGCAGCTTTGGCTCGGTCCACTTTGGTCTTAGATTTTTGTAAATCATGGTACAAGGTATCAAATCCCAAGTTGGCCTCTCCCTGCCAACCCGAACTATAGGTATTACGACCTAATCGAGTAGAATGAGCCGCTCGCTCACAACTATCCAAAGCTCGATCTAGCTGAATAAGATAGGATTCCAATTCAGCAGCTTGCCTTAAATAGCGCATTCGCCTCCTACGCCGTTCGACTTCCATGACATTCAACGTATCCACCTCTCCCTTTTCCAAAATTTCCTATATTTAGGATAGCGAAAGAGGGGGAGAAAAGGTAGGCTACTATTCTCCTATTTTTTCATGTGCTGAGAGACCTAAATGTGTTACTTTGGACTCACTTTCAGCGAGGTTCGCTTCACCATTTTTAAGAAGCATTTTTTCATATAATATGTGTTCAAAAATGAGGGTAAAGGCGCACGATCACTTACTCTTATAAAATAAGCTTGATTTCACCAGGTTTCCTTTACCGGACTTTTTGAACATCCTCATATATGGTCAATATTTGTTCTTAGCTTCATGAATACAGTATAATGAACCAAAGAAATTAATGATTGGAGGTAATTTGATGAGAAAATTAAATGGATATGTAGCAGAAATTCTCAAAGAAATGATTCGTGAAGATGAATCGTTTTTTGAAATTGATGGGAAGAGGTATTTTCTATCTTTAATCGATGAACCAGAGACATCAGTAAGAGAAGACGTTGAACATGATCCTGAGTTAAAACAAAAATTACTTCAGGCAAAAAAGGACATTTTAGAAGGAAGAAATTTTTCTACTGATGAGGTTATTGAGATGATTGAACAAGGTGAACTGTAAATTCCTATGGAGTCTATTGATTCTTTCCTGCAAAAAATGCAGAACACAGAAGGAATACTGTTCCTAATCCAACTCCCACTATCATTGAATAATCAAAGAAATTCTTTAATGCTAATCCACCCGCAATTGATGCGACAAAAAACATAAGAAACATTACTGTGTAGTTCTTCTTCATTTTTTCACACAACTCCTCTACGATTATTGTACAATTAAAGTTATTTTTTAGAAAACATATCTAAAAACAACAAAGTTTACGAAAACAGCCATTTACAAAATTGATTCATTCTATTATTTTGTATGAACGATTCCTTTTTAATCTCCCGTAGTATTTTGAATCATTAGATTTAATTAATGCAGCGCTAATGAATACTATTAAAAGACTGTTTTCTATTAATGGATAAATCCTCATACCACGTCTAGGATAATTGATGTTAAAAGAAAGCTTCTATTTATAATAAGGTTCTTCTCTTATGATCCGAACTTTTCCCCTCTTGGTTTTGGGTGTCTCCTTCTTATCGGTTTATTCTCTCACATGGGTGGGATTTTCTCCTTCGACCTAGATTTATTCTCTTTCGCGGACGATATTTCCCCCTTCGGCACAGGTTTATTCCCTCTCGCGGACGACAATTTCTCTTTCGGTTCAGATTTATTCCCTCTCATAGGCGATATTTTCCCCCTTGGACTGGAATTCGGACCGGTGCGGGGTTCCCAATTATAATGTAGATATAAAAAACAGACGCATCTCAACCCCGCGCCCGTTTTCCTCAATATATAGAACACAAATAAGAACCCCAGGATTAATCCTAGGGCTCATTCATACGTTATGCATGTGCAGTTGCTGCAGAGGATTCACTATTTTCGCTAACGGAATCATCTGGTTGCTCTTCGGAACTTCCGTCTCCAGAATCAGATCCATCTTCACCTGGTGTTCCTTCTCCAGGAGTCTCTTCTCCAGATTGACCGTTATTGTTTTCCTCTTGTTGTTGACCTTGGTTTTCACCACTGTCTGTTTGTTCTTCACTTGTGGCATCTTGTTCTTCGGTAGAAGTGCTAGAAGTATCTTCTTCTGTTTCCACGTTCAACTTGCTTAGTGGTTGATTAAAGAAGTCTTCCGGGTTTAGTGCTGTGTCGCCTTTACGTACTTCGAAGTGTACGTGTATGCCACTAGCTTGTCCGAATTGGTTACGCCCAGCAGTTGCAATGACGTCTCCTTGTTTAACTTCTGCACCTGTTTCTACAAGTACATTTTCAAGGCTGGCATAATAGGTAGATACATCGTTTTCGTGTTTAATTTTCACGACATTTCCTAGTAGTGGATCTTGTTCTACTTCTGTTACCGTTCCGCTTAAGGAAGCTGCAACATCAAATGCTTTTCCATCACTAGAAGCGATGTCCAACCCTTTGCTTTGGTAATATTTATTGTCGTATAGAACAAGTGCTTTTTCTTGAGCTTCTGCTTCTGCGTCATAGTCATAAAACTTCGTTACAATTTGTGCCTGACTTTCTTCTTTGATAGGCATTTTTAGTACTTCCTCTTGATCCATAACCGGTTGTGATTCTGGTTCTTCACCTAGAGGTCCATTGCCTGTAACGCTATCGCCAGTTTTTTCAGATTCTGGCTCGTCACCTGCTATTGGATTCTGACTCTCCAAGTTTTGATACCATAATACTCCAGTTAGTAACAACGCCGCCATTGTTAGGTACAGTGCCGGAAAAAACCATTTTTTACGGAAGACACGCTTCATCCCATTTTTTGAAACGTTGTTGTTTTCCTCTCTCATTGTCATCACCTCAGCAACCATTCTCGTCACTTTGAGGAAGATATATACATGCGAGGAATAATTTTTTTGCTTATGTTTTAACAATCTTGTAAAAATATACGCGAAATGCAAAAACGAAGCAGGGAGGAATTCTCACTGCTTCGTTTTTCTCTTATTTAGCTGCTAATTTCGTGACTAGCTTCGGGACTGCTGAATCAACGGTGGATACTTTCGCGCCTTGATAATAATACGTGACGATATCCTTATAGGACTTTCCTTCTTTTGCCATCCCATTTGCACCATATTGACTCATGCCAATCCCATGGCCGTAGCCTTTTGTCGTAAAAATAAGATGGTTATTTTTTTGTTCAATGTCAAAATCACTAGATCTTAGTTCTAATTTTTGTCTAATATCTCTACCAGTGAATGTTTTCCCACCAATTACGACCTCCGCTACGCGTTTCCCCTCTGTGTGGCTGATTTTTGCGACTGCTTTGGCATTTGGATCTAATGTGATGCCTAGCGCTTTTTCCACTTCTGCAACAGTTAGGATTTTTTGATCCATGTATTTAGGTGAATCAAGATCCCATGGACTTTCTACACTACGTAAGTATGGAAGCTTATCTGACCAATAATCTTCCGAGTTTTCGGTGTACCCGTTGCTTGTTGAGAAAAAGGCTGGAGTAATAGGTTGCTTTTCATACGTAATGATTTCACCTTTTGTCTGAGCAACAGCCTTCGTGATTTTTTCCATCTTCCAATTATAGTCTGATCCCCATGTTGCTCTTAGTTCCTCATCATTCTTATATACCTGATGCTGTACGGTGTCGGTTACATCTGCACCTTCTGGGATTTTTTTATTATTATGCTCTAAAAAGTTGATGACATAGGTTCTTGCTGCCAACGCTTGTGCTTTTAATGCTTCTAACTCAAAGTCTGCGGGCATTTCTGACGCCACCACACGTACGACGTATGATTCTAGTGGGACTTCTTCAACTTTTTTGGCGTCCGTTCGATACACTTCTACAGCAAAGGCAGAATCACTCGGGTTCAATGAGACCTGCTCGGCCGCCTTCGTTGTTGTAACGGACTGCTTTTCCCCACCTGATTGAATAAAAGGCACAACGATGAGTGTGGGGATAATAAGAATGATGGAAACAAGGCTTGTCATTAGGATAATACTTGGTTTCTTCCAGCTGTTCTGATTAACTTGTTTGAATTTTTTCATGGTGGCCTCCTTTCTAGTTTCTCTACTAATGTGTGTTCAAAAAGGAGGATAAAAAGCGCAAAGAAATTCAAGGCGGCGCAGCTTCGAGTACCGGAGTGTATGTTTTCAGATACATGAGGAAGGCCTCTTCAGCGAAGTATCTTCCTTGCTGCCTTGCACCGAGGAATTTCACTTCCTCGAAAGTGCTAGAAGACGCAGGTGCACTGGTTTTTGAGAAGTAAGCCAACGCAGAAGTTCAAAGCGATTTTTACCGGACTTTTTGAACATCCTCTACTAATAAATCTATACAGTAGGGGAAAACAATAGAACTAGAAATTATGGCTATTTGGTAAACTTTTTAATAGAGCTCGTCCATCAAGGCTTTGGCTACTTATTCCCACAGGATGAACGGATTACTAAATCTGAATCTACCATCACAGAGCTGGAGCCTGTACTTCCATTGATAAAATCTTCTAACATATGTGCGGCGAGTTTTCCGATCTTCTGTGTGTTTTGATGTATCGTTGTTAAAGCAGGGGTTACGTAACGACTCAGGTCAATATCATCACAGCCTATGACAGCAATGTCCTCTGGAACCGATAACCCGTGTTCTTTAATAGCTTGTATCGCTCCAATTGCCATAAGGTCACCCGCCGCAAACAAGGCGCTAGGTAGTGGCCCCTGTTTCTGTAACAAACGCTTCATCGCTTCGTATCCACTGGATTCTTTAAAATCTCCATACTCCACCCATTGTTCCTGGACATCCAGTCCAAACTCCGCCATCGCTTGATAAAAGCCCCGCTTTCTTAATAAACCCACGGTCATCGATGAAAGTCCACCTATAAACGCAATTTCTCGGTGACCAAGTAAATAAAAATGCTCGACTACTTTTTTACCAATATTTTTGTTATCGGACATTAAGTAGCCCGAGGAGTCACCTGTCAATTCAATATCCACACCAATGCATGGGATGTTGCTTTGGTCTAATTCTTTTACATAATGCTGGATTTCGTCTCCACCAATGATGATGCAGCCAGCAACATCCACTTCTAGACACCGAGCTAAATAATCATAAGTGGCTTCTTCTGTTTCCTCTTTACTGGAGAAGAATAGTAGGTTATAGCCATCCTCCCCAATTTCTTTAGCGAAAGAATCGATGACGTCAATAAAAAATGGATGCTTGATATCCGCTCCTACCGCATAGATTACCCCGATGGTTTTCGCCTTTTTATTGTAGGTGTTTTGTTTAGGAGCATAGCCCGTCTCTTTGATGGCTTGCATAATTTTTTCTTTCGTTTCTTCCCCAACATCCGGATAGTTATGAATCACTTTTGATACGGTTGCAGGAGATACGCCAGTCAGCTCTGCCAACTGTTGAATGGTTACTTTCATGTCAACCAGCTCACTTTTCGACTTCATTTGTTTAAGTATAGCTTAGAAAATCTTGGATTGTCATTACTTAGTATTATTTTACGAAAGTTTTCGTTAAGAAGTGAATTTTATTCAAACCTAAAAAATATAGACATAAAGTCCTATATTATACTGTATGAAACGATTTTAATTGACCTGGATCTGAACGTGTTGATATGATATTTTTGTAAACGTTTTCGTCATTAGTTTTATGAAAGCGTTTCACTTTACGAAAAATTTCGTTAAACAACATGATAAACAAAATCATCGAAAATACGGGAGGGGTATTGAATTGAAAAAAAGGAAGGTAAGAAGGTATTTAGCTATGATAATGATTGTTGGATTAATCACTACTTTGTTTCCAAGTTCTATTTTTGCAGCTGAGTCTGATTACGATAACTTAATAGTAGATACAGCGAAGAAACCATCAGAAGCTGGGGCACTCCAAATAATTGAAAATAACGGGATGAAAACACTTGGGGATCAAAATGGGAATCCCATACAGCTACGTGGTATGAGTACACATGGCTTACAGTGGTTTCCAGAGATTTTAAATGAAAATGCTTTTTCTTCGCTAGCGAATGATTGGGATGCAAATGTAGTCCGTTTAGCGATGTATGTTGGAGAGGATGGCTATGCCTCCAACCCTGAGGTGATCAAGCAACGTGTGATCGATGGCATAGAGCTTGCTATTGCCAATGATATGTATGTCATTGTGGACTGGCATGTGCACGCACCGGGTGACCCAACGGCCGATGTCTATAGTGGAGCGATGGATTTTTTCAAAGAAATCTCTTCTCTCTATCCGAATAACCCACACATTATCTATGAAGTAGCAAACGAACCAAATCCGAATGAACCAGGTGTAACCAATGATGCGGCTGGTTGGCAAGTGATCAAATCTTACGCGGAGCCAATCATACAAATGCTACGTGACACTGGGAATGAGAACTTAGTCATTGTCGGCAGTCCGAACTGGAGCCAACGTCCGGATTTAGCAGCCGATAATCCTATTGATGATGACAATACCATTTATACGGTTCATTTTTATTCTGGTACCCATGCTCCTTCCGATAATAGTTTAGATCGAGAAAATGTCATGAGCAACGCTCGCTATGCGATTGAAAATGGTGTAGCAGTGTTTGCATCGGAATGGGGAACGAGTGAAGCAAGCGGCAATAATGGTCCTTTTTTACAGGAAGCAGATGCTTGGATTGATTTCTTGAATGGCAACAACATTAGCTGGGTGAACTGGTCTCTCACAAATAAAAATGAAACTTCAGCAGCGTTTTTACCTTATATACTAGGTAAACATGATGCCACCTCTCTGGACCCAGGTGAAGACCAGGCATGGTCTGTGGATGAACTTAGCGTCTCCGGAGAATATGTTCGCGCTCGCATTAAAGGAATTCCGTACGAGCCCATTGATCGAACCGAACGAGAGGATTTTACGGAAACAATTTGGAACTTTGATGATGGTACGTTGCAAGGATTTGGAGTTAATGCAGATAGTCCGATTCAAGATGTTGATGTAAGTAATGTAGATGGAAAGCTTCATATTGATCCCAAAGGAGCAAGTAACGATCTTTCAGACGATAACTATTGGGCAAATATGAGATTATCAGCGGATGACTCCACTGCAAGACCAGACTTATTTGGTGCAGAGGAGTTAACGATGGATGTGTACGCGGATCAACCAACGACGGTGTCGATTGCTGCCATTCCACAAAGTGCAAATCATGGCTGGGCAAATCCTCTAAACGCTGTCCAAGTTGTTCCGGAAGATTTTAAAGTACAAGAAGACGGTACTTATAAAGCAACCTTAACGATTACAAAAACCGATGCACCTAATTTAGAAGCAATCGCTTCGGATGCCAATGATAGTGTCTTAACAAACATTGTTTTATTTGTTGGAATAGAGAACGGAGCTCCTGTTTCTCTTGATAACATATCTGTTTCAGGAAACCGAGCAGTAGTGGAAGAACCAGTCGTTCATGATGAGCTTGGTACGCCTATCCTCCCTTCTACATTTGAAGATGAGACCCGACAAGGTTGGGCTTGGGATGGTGGATCTGGTGTGAAAACAGCTTTAACAATTGAAACTGCAAATGGTTCTCATGCATTGAGCTGGACTGCTGCATATCCAGAAGTAAAGCCTGATGATGCTTGGGCTTCTGCTCCGCGTCTCATGCTCGGCGGGATAAATGCAACTAGAGGAGAGAATGACTATTTAACTTTTGATTTTTACTTGAAACCGGACCGAGCGACACAAGGTGCTCTTTCTCTTAATCTAGCTTTTGCTCCACCTAGTCTTGGATACTGGGCACAGGCAGTGGAAACGTTTGATATTGACTTGGAAGCTCTAAATCAAGCAAATATTACGGACGATGGCTTATATCACTATGAAGTAGCCTTTGATTTAAACCAAGTGCGGGATGGAAAGGTTATCGATCCAGATACACTGTTGCGTGATATCACGTTAGTAGTTGCGGATGTAGATAGTGATTTTGCTGGAACGATGTATGTGGATAACGTACGATTTGAAAAGGATCAAGCCTCTCCTGAGATTTCGGTAAGCGGTGTGGAGGATGGACAACGATTCTTAGTTGGTCAAGACGTCTCGGTTACACCTACGGTTTCTGATTCATTCGATAAGAATCCTACGGTTACGTATGATGAAAAGTTGGATACAACTACTCCAGGTACACACACTTATACCGTTACGGCGACGGATCGTTCCGGTAACAATAGTCAGCTAGATATCGAGTATGAAGTGTACGCGTACAGCGGTGTACTGCCTCCCGTTAAAGCAGACAAGAATGTATTCAAAAAGAACCGGACTGTTCCAGTGAAATTCACTTTAGGTGATGGTGTACTTGAGGGCGCCTCCGCCTCCTTACACATTTCAGATGGAGATGGGGTAGAGGTTCATGTTGGTGAGTTCGATTCTAAGGAAGATAAATACATGTACCATCTACGTACAAAAGTTTTATCGAAAGGTACCTACACTGGAAATATTGTTATGGAACTAGATGGAAACACCATTGTTAAATCATTTTCTTTCACACTTAGGTAGTAAGATTAAGAGGTTATCCCCGAGTTGGGATAACCTCTTATTATGCTTCTTCATAAAGATGACAAGCTACATAGTGTCTAGGCTCCACTTCTTGCCAGCGGGGTACTTTCTGTTGACAGATCTCTGTTGCATGTGGACATCTCGTGTGAAAAACACAACCGGATGGTGGGTTGATCGGGCTTGGGAGCTCCCCTTCTAACACAATTCTTTCCCGCTTTTCTTCAATATCTGGGTCTGGAATCGGTATGCTGGAAAGGAGTGCTTGGGTGTAGGGATGTAACGGCTCTTTGTACAATTGATCGGAGGATGTTAATTCCACCATGTTCCCTAAGTACATGACACCAATGCGATCAGATATGTGCTTGACCATGGATAAGTCATGGGCGATAAATAGATAAGTCAGTTCTTTTTCTTGCTGTAGTTTCCTCAGTAGATTGACAACTTGAGCTTGGACAGAAACATCTAAAGCCGAAATAGGTTCGTCTGCCACAATAAAAGAAGGGTTTAGGGCAAGCGCTCGTGCAATTCCAATTCTTTGACGTTGTCCTCCACTAAATTCATGTGGATAGCGGTTGGCGTGATCTCTAGATAGTCCCACCTCCTCCAGCAGCTCCATGACTTTTTCCGTTTGTTCTTTTTTATCCGGATACAGATTGTGAACCTCCATTGGTTCTGCAATAATCTCCCGAACGGTAGAGCGTGGGTTTAAGGATGCATAAGGATCTTGGAAAATCATTTGCAGTTTTTTGTGGAAATCAAATTTCTCCTTCGGGTCGAGTTGATGAATGTCTTTTTCTTCAAAATGAACCTCTCCTCCCGATTTATCATATAAACCTAGAATGGTTCTTCCGATGGTAGATTTCCCACAGCCCGATTCCCCAACAAGTCCAAAGGTTTCTCCTTTATAAACGTCAAAGCTTACCCCATCCACCGCTTTCACGGTTTGCCCTTTACCGACAGTGAAATGTTTTTTTACATCACGTACAGATAATGCGACTTCTCTACTCATTCTCATCCCTCTTTTCATGCCAATATCGTCTGATGGTTACCAATTCTTCCTCATATATCGTTCCTTGTAAGGGTAAAATTTCAATTTGTTTTCCTGCTTTCGGTGCATGGATCATGTGGTTATCTCCTAGGTAAATTCCGACATGATGGATGCGGCCTTTTCCTTGATCATGGGCGAAGAAAAATAGGTCTCCTGGCTCAGCTTTTTCTTGAGGTATTCGGTTTCCTTTCATTGCTTGATCAGAAGCATCTCGCGGGATAATGTAGCCGTTTGTTTTGTGCATGGCATACGTGAATCCAGAGCAATCGTAGCCGAAGGAGCTCATCCCACTCCATAAGTAATCCAAGCCAAGGAAGGTTTTTGCCGCTTCGACAATGTCTGTTCCTTTCTTTTTTTCAATCGTGTGGTTGGGTAGCAGAGTGACCTCTTCTCGATTGATTCTTCCTTTGCCGTGTGGGGTTTGGACATATGCATTCTTTTTATCTAGGGCGAGCAATGGTAGTTTTGTTGAATAGCTAAGTTCCAGTTGGGGGTCTCGCTCGAAAAAAAGGGTTGAGTGCTTTGCGGTTACCATGATACTTGATTCGCATCTCCAGTCTTGTTCTTCAACGAAACAAAGCTGTTGCCTCGGAACCCAGCCAGGATAGCCTTTGGTGTCTTTTTTAGAAGGTTGATGGAAAGCTAGAATCGAAACCCAATCCCCTCGTTGCTCTTTTACCAGTACTTCCTCCCCGTACAGAAGCTGAGATTGTGCTAGATTTTGGCTAGAGAGTGCTATTCGTTTTTCATACGTGAGGTTGGAAAGCCATTTTTTCAGATTAGTAGGATTCTGGATTGCAGGTTGATCAATATCTCGGTGGGAATCCGGCGATGTCCAAATCGTAGCGACAGGGACATTCACAATCGCTAGTTGCAGTTCCATCTATTCACCTTCTTTTGTTTTATTTCACCCCTGGTGTAATGCGAAGCGACTTATGCGTCGTGGATAAGTGAGCGCTCGTACCTAGGGGAATGGCAAAGTGTGGCGAGCAGTGCCCGATATGAAATCCTTTCATGACAGGTTTATTTAAGGATGCAAAATAATGGTCTAGTACTTGGTCTAATGTGAGCGATGATTTTCGTTTGGAAGGCGCAGCATTTTTAAAGTCCCCGATGATAACACCAGCAGCCTCGTCTAGCTTCCCAGTCATTCTAAGCTGGTTGAACATCGAATCGATTCGATATGGCTCTTCATCGACATCTTCTATAAATAAAAGTTTTCCACGAGTGTTGAGTTCTACCTTTGTGCCAATTGTGCTGATGATGAGGGTTAAGTTTCCGCCTACTATTTCCCCGGCGGCTTCGCCAGGACTAATGACTTGAAGAGGAGAGATTTCCTCTGAATAAACGAGTTCCGACGGTTGGAAAAGCTGTTGGAACATATGTTGGGATAATGGAGCAAAGTCCTCGTCTGCCATATCGGAGCTAACCATCGGTCCGTGAAAGGTCGTCAGGCCGGTTAACTGACGAATGGCTGTATGTAAAAACGTGATGTCACTGTAACCCCAGAATACTTTCGGATTTCGGGCAATGAGGTTGTAATCAATTTGCGCTGCGATCCTTGCTGTTCCGTAGCCTCCGCAAGCGCATATGATTCCTTTAACCGTTGGATCTGCGAACATTTCGTGTAGGTCATATAATCTCGCTTCATCCGTTCCAGCTAAATAGCCATACTGATCCGCTACATGACGTCCCAGCTTTACGTGGAGCCCGAGCGATTGTAGGAACGGGATTCCTTGTTCGAGTTTTTCATGGTCAGGCGGACTTGCCGGGGCGATGATGCCTACTGTGTCCCCTGGTCTGAGGTGGTTTGGTCGCATGTTGATTCCTCCTTTGATGTTAGTTCTGGGTGTTTGGGGGTGGTTTGGCTGATTTGGGTGAGTTGAGTCTGGGCGTTGGGCGTAGGTGAGCGTCGATTTGAAAGTATTTTACGGTAATATGAATGTATTTTTGCTTGAAATGAAATTATTATGCTAGAGAATAAAAGTAAATCCTCTTAGATTGAAAATATTCGTTGGATTTTTAAAAGTATTTATAGCCGGTGGCTTCGCGAGTGTTCATATTTCCGGATAAAACGTTAATACCGTGCTCATGAGCGTTAATAAACCGAGCCCAAACCGGCCCACCACCTAGCTCAACATCCTTACATAAACACCCAAGGCGACCTCCCCCTTTAGATCGCCTCGAGTTTCTTTCTTCTATTGTTTATCTGCCCACTTCAACTCCATGTATCCAACTGGGTGTCGAACAATTCCACTCACATTATCTTTTTGTAGGACGACCTGGTTGTAATAATGGATTGGGAAGATCGGCATTTCCTCAAACAACACTTTCTCAGCTTCATACATGTATTCCCAGCGTTTCGCTTCATCTGTCTCCGATTTCGCTTTTTCAATCAACTCATCGAACTCGGCATTAGACCAACCTGTACGATTCATCGTCGATCCGGTTACGAAGCTTTCTAACGCGTTGATTGGATCGGCATAATCGTGTAGGAACGAGCTACGTGACAATTGGTGCTTCAGGTCTTTTTGATCTTGGAGGAAGACGTTCCATTCTGCATTTGCAAGCTCCACGTCCACTCCTAAGTTTTGCTTAAACATTTGCTGCATGGTTTCAGCAATCGCCTTGTGGCTGTCACTTGTATTATAGGTCAACGTTACAGCAGGGAGCTCATCATATCCTTCTTCTTCCATCCCTTTTGCAAGTAATTCCTTTGCTTTTTCTGGATTAAATTCAACGAGCTTGCCGTTTGCTTCACGGAAATCTTGACCAGATGGATCGGTGAAGCCTGGTGCCACAAATCCATATGCTGGTTTTTCTCCGTTTTTCGTCACGTACTCTACGATTTGTTTTTGGTCGATGGCCATTGCGAAGGCCTTTCTAATATTTACGTTTTGGAATGGCTCTTTATTAACATTAAATCGATAAAAATACGTACCGGATTGATCCTCGATGATGACATCGTCTCCTTTAAGGAGTTCCTCCGCCAGCTCTGCTGGTACGGCAGACGTGTCCAGCTCACCACTTTCATACATTTGATATTCTGTATTGGAGTCGTTCACCATCGCCCAGTGTACTTTATCTAATTTTACCGTTTCCGCATCCCAGTATTGATCGTTTTTTACCATGACCATTTCTGTATCATGTGTCCAGGATTCCAGCTTGAACGGACCATTTCCGACAAAGGTATCTGCTTCTGCGAACCATTCTGGATTTTCTTCCGCGACCGCCTTGTTAATTGGGAAGAAGGCCGGATTTGAAATAATGTTTAAGAAAAACCCAGTCGGAGAGCTTAGCGTTACTTTAAACGTTTTTTCATCAACTGCTTCTACCCCTACATCATCTGCAGAGCCTTCTCCAGCATTGAAAGCTTCTCCCCCTTCAATAAAGTAGCCAAGAAAAGCTGCTGGGGAACCTGTTTCTGGATTTAACATCTGCTTCCACGCAAAGACAAAGTCTTCTGCCGTTACAGGATCTCCGTTCGACCATTTCGCATCCTCTCTTAGGTGGAAGGTGTACACTTTTCCATCATCGGAAATGTCCCAGCTTTCGGCGACTGCCGGCTGTGGCTGATGATCTTTACCGAGGCGGGTCAAGCCTTCCATTAAGTTATTCAATGCTTGCCAAGAGTTAGAATCAAAGCCGATTGGCGGATCAAAAGAAGTCGGTTCTACTCCATTGTTTAAGTAGAGGACTTTTTCTTCACTTGCCGCTTCTCCTTTCTCCCCTTCCGGCTTTTGCTCTGGCTCTTCCCCTGCATTTTCATTTGCGGTACAAGCTGCTAAGACGGACACAAACAAAACGCCAACAAACATGACCAACCATTTTTTCATGGTACTCCCCCTTATATTTTTTCTATCCATAAATTCGCCAGTAGACGAAGTTATAACTTTTGTTGGATGGACTGTGCGACTAACTTTCCTCGCTCATCTTGAAGCCAGCAATCCACTTGATGAGATGAACCGAGACGTGTTGTTTTCGGATACACTTTTTCGCATACTTCCATGGCATAGGGACATCTTGCAGTAAACGGGCAACCTACTGGTGGGGAAAATAAATCTGGAGGTGTCCCATCAATTGGTGTTAAGCTTTCCTCTATTAGATCCAATCTTGGTACGGATTGAAGCAGCCCTTTTGTATATGGATGCTGTGCCTCATAAAAGATCTCCCGCTTCGTACCACGTTCAATGATTTTGCCGGCATACATAACCGCAATTCGGTCGGCGATTTTGGCAACCACTCCTAAATCATGTGTAATCAATATAATCGCCACACCGGTTTTCTTTTGGATTTCGTGAAACAATTCTAAAATTTGCGCTTGAATGGTGACATCAAGTGCTGTCGTTGGCTCATCTGCTATGAGTAGCTCGGGCTCGCATATTAACGCCATCGCAATTACCATCCGCTGGCGCATGCCTCCACTAAATTGGTGTGGATACTGTTTCAGTCGTTCTTCAGGATTGGGGATTCCAACAAGATCGAGCATTTGTAAAGCTTGGTGATGTGCTTCCGAATTGGAGACCTGTTTGTGTTGTCTTAAGCCTTCCTTTAACTGGTTTCCAACAGTTAGCGTCGGGTTAAGCGCAGTCATCGGGTCTTGAAAAATCATCGAGATATCTACTCCACGGATTTTGCGCATTTCTTTTTCTTTCATCTTTAAAAGGTCTCGGCCTTTAAATAGAATCGAACCGTTGCTAATTTTTCCGGGTGGACTCGGGATTAAGCGCATAATGCTATTGGAGGTGACGCTTTTGCCACAGCCAGACTCGCCGACTATAGCTAAGGTCTCTCCTTTTTTTAGTTCAAACGAGACACCGCGAACTGCTTTCACTTCTCCCCCATATGTCGAAAAGGATACGTGTAGGTCTTTTACTTCTAAAAGGTTTTCCATCGTTTCACTCCCTTAGCTTCGGATCCAATGCATCCTGGAGACCGTCCCCTAGCACGTTAAAGGCAAACATTGTGGCAGATATAAAGAAGGCTGGGAAAAAGAGTCTCCACCAGTGCCCCGATAAAATCGTCGGTAGTGCATCGTTTGCCATCACGCCCCAGCTGGCATATGGGGCTTGAATTCCTAATCCAAGGAAGCTTAAGAAGGCTTCCGCAAAAATAGCGGATGGTACGGTCAAGGTCATCTGAACAATGATTGGACCCATTGTATTCGGGAGTAAATTTTTCCGTATGATTCGATTCGTTTTCGCACCAAAAGACTGAGAAGCGAGCACAAATTCGTAGTTTTTCAATTGAAGGACTTGCCCACGAACAATCCGTGCCATGCCAACCCAACCTGTGACGGATAAGGCGACAATGATGGTTGTTAAGCTTGGACCCATCACGACGAGGAGCAAAATGACGACTAGCAAATATGGCAGGCCATACAGCACTTCCACAATACGCATCATGACATTATCGGTTTTACCACCTTTGTAGCCGGAAATTCCTCCATAGATCACTCCGACAAAAAAGTCGATGAGTGCAGCCATCAATCCGACGAATAAGGATATTCGGGCGCCATACCACGTTCTTGTAAACACATCTCTTCCTAATTCATCTGTCCCGAACCAATGCGTCCCAGACGGGGGCTGATTTTGATTCGGAAGGGAAATCGATGTGACCGAATGTGGTGAAATAATAGGACCGAGAATGGCTAACAGCGCTAGTATGAAAAGAAATACCATCCCTGACATGGCGAGTTTATTTTTACGAAGTCTCTGCCAGGCATCCTTCCAATAGGACAAGGAGGGGCGGGCTACTTTTTCTGCTTCTAATCGGTTGGGATCGATGGTTCGGAACCATTGATTTGGGATTTGTTTTTTTTCATTGGAAGCATGCATTTATTCCCCCTCCTTTTTATGAATTTTTATCCGAGGATCTAGCAATCCGTACGCAAGATCGACTAGGAAAAGCATGACAATGAGAAAAGCACTATAAAAAACAGTCGTACCCATGATGACGGGATAGTCTCTTGTGTTTATGCTTTCAACGAAATATTTTCCCATGCCCGGGATGGCGAATATTTTTTCCAAAACGAAGGTTCCTGTGAGAATTCCGGCGAGCAAAGTTCCAAGGATAGTTACAACGGGCATCAGGGCATTTTTTAAGGCGTGCTTGAAGATAATCTTAGCTGGAGAAAGGCCTTTGGCTCGGGCCATTTTGATATAGTCTTGGGTTAAAACTTCTAGCATACTAGAGCGAGTTAATCGGGCAATAATTGCCATCGGTCCTGTTGCGAGTGCGACAATTGGTAGGATCATATGCTTCGGACTGGACCAAGTCGCCACGGGCAAAATATTTGACCTGACTGCAAAGGTTTCGATGAGTTGTGTAGCGAGAATAAAGTTTGGTATGGAGATTCCTAGAACTGCGACGGTCATGGCAAAATAATCGATAAATCCGTTATGCTTGAGCGCTGCGAGAACTCCTAATAGAATGCCAGAGATTACGGCGACTAAAATCGTCCAGAGCCCAAGCTCTAGGGATATCGGAAAGCCTCTTCCTAGTAAGTCGTTAACGGTTGCGGTAGGTTGTTTAATAGATGGGCCAAAATCAAAGGTAACGATAGATTTTAAGTAGATTCCGTATTGCGTTAAGAGAGGTTCATCTAGATGGTAGTGGGCTTTTAGGTTGGCTTGTACCGTTTCATTGGTTCCTCGTTCTTGGTTAAACGGCGATCCTGGGACCGCATGCATAAGGAAAAAGGTTAACGTGACGATAATCCATAACGTGACGACCATCGTAACGAATCGTTTCAGAATGTATCTGAACATGGAATCCCTCCTACTTGAAGGTGGTCTGCATGGCGAGCTCCGTCATGACAAGCATAGCTTGATAGGCTTCTAGAATATCTTTGGCAGGAAAGGAGACGATCGTCGTTCCAAGCTCTATCGATGTGCCTGGCATTAAATTCGCCCATTCCGCTTCCCCATAATTCGTAAATTCGATCCGTAATGTTGGTTTCTTCGGTGGAGTCAGTGGTTTGATATTGTCTCGATTTGTTAGAGCGGCGGTGACTTGTTCTTGGATGAGGTGGTTCGCTTTTGCAGGGGTTAAGCTTTGTACAGCAGACCTCGATAATGATTTTTTTACAGGAGCTGTGATGACATGTGGGATTAGTTCTTCTGCTTCGTAGCAAGCTTGGTCATCGCCGGCGACCATAAGGACTGGAACTCCATAATAGCCAGCAACGAATGCGTTTAGGCCTAGCTCCCCGACAACTGCATCATTGATGAAGAAATTGCGGACACCGAACGTCATGGAGTGGGACATAACCCCGAATTGAGCAGCTCGCGCGTGGTAGCCGACAAACATTGCTCCAGCAAAGCTACTGTCAAGACCTTGAACCATCGAGAACGGTTTCACGTCACCGGTGATGAGAGATGCTTCTGGATGGAGGTCATCGATGAGTAGGTTGTTCATTTTGGAATGGCTGTCGTTGATCAGGATATCCTCACAACCAAATCGGTAAGCCGCTTCGATGACCGCGTTCGTTTCCTCCGTCATTCGCTTTCTTCCAATAGGGTAGTTGAGTTTTCCAGAATCAACGTATGTATGATCGGGAATACCTGAAATACCTTCCATGTCTACAGATACATATAGTTTCACGGATCATGCCCCTCCTTCTGTAAATTCTTATTTACAATCTATTCACAAGTTGTCTGAAATATTCCGGTGCCTGTTCCGGTGCCTGTCACCACCCGAAATATGTCGAACAGAAAGCACGAACCGACACACACAGCTCGAATTTTGTCGTTGACGAATGTGTTAATTAACTGTTATAAAGAGAACCCACACGTAGCCCCAGGCGCAGCATTCGACAAAAACCGGGTTGTGACAGGCACCTTGCCCTTCTCCATATAATAAAATTTTAGCATAAAGTTATCCACAACTAACGACTTTTATAATTTCCTAGACAATCAAAAAACCACAGCATAAAATGCTGTGGTAGATAGGAAATATTTCAATATTTATTATAAAATATATCGGAATAGATTATGCAGTCTGTTTCTTCCCTGAAATATCTATCCAAACGGCTAAGATTAATATTAAGCCTTTTACGATATATTGCCAGAATGTTTGGATGTTCATCATACTCATTCCATTATCTATACTAGCCATAATAAGTGCTCCGATAATGGCTCCAACAACGTTCCCTTTACCGCCCATTAAACTAGTACCACCAATCACACATGCTGCAATTGCGTCTAGTTCATACATATCTCCGGCGTTTACTGTCGCTGCATTCAATCTACTTGTTAGTAATACTCCCGCTACCCCAGCGAGAGCTCCCATTATGACAAATACAGATAATGTATTCCTTTTGATATTGATTCCTGACAACGCCGCTGCCTCTGCATTTCCACCAATCGCATATACAAATCTTCCGAACGACGTTTTAATGGAAATAAACACAAATAAGCCACCTAATACAATAACGATTAACATAGGAAGTGGCAAACCATAATAGCGGTTCAGCATATAGGTAATAACTAATATTGCAATTGCATACGCGGTAACTTTTCCGTAGTCCATTGTTGGAGATTGTGTAGCTAATCCCATGCTCGTTCTTTTCTTTCTACTCCTCCAAATACTAAAAAAGAGTAACACTACTCCCACAACGGCTAAAATATAGCCGATGCTATATGGGATATAACTATTGGCGATCCCTCTAAAGCTAGGTTCTAATGGTGCGATTGTTTGGCCCTTACTTATACCAATTAATATCCCTCTAAAAATGAGCATTCCGCCTAACGTGACGATAAACGCAGGCACTGCTCGATAAGCAACCCACCACCCTTGCCATAATCCAAGTAATGCACCAACTACAATTGCGATTATAACAACCGAAAATGTACTTAAACCAAACCACACATGTAAGATAGCTGAAATTCCACCAGCCAAACCGGCCAATGATCCAACTGAAAGATCAATATGCCCAGCGACAATGACCAGAGTCATTCCTATCGCAAGTACAGATATGACGGACATCTGTGTAAACAAATTCGATAGATTACGAGATGATAAAAATTCACCACCAGTGAAAATAGTAAAGATTACCGAAATTAAAATTAACGCAATGATTAAAGTATAGGATTGAACATTGAACTTCATATTTAGCTGAAATTGTTTAGGTTTGTTATTCTCAGTGGACAATTGACTCATGGTTATCCCTCCCTACCGTTGCCAATTTCATTATTTTTTCTTGAGTGGCTTCTTCTCTAGTTAATTCTCCGCTAATTGTTCCGTCTGCCATCACTATTATCCGATCCGACATCCCTAAAACTTCAGGTAGCTCTGATGAAATCATAACGATTCCCACACCTTGACTCGCAAGTTGATTCATAATTTTATAGATTTCATACTTTGCCCCAACATCAATTCCACGTGTAGGCTCATCGAGAATGAGCACCTTCGGATTTGTGAATAGCCACTTACTCAAAACAACCTTTTGCTGATTCCCTCCACTCAACTGGTTCACTTTCGCTTCCAAGCTATGAGCCTTTAAATTCATTTTACTTGTAAGATCTTGAGCACTTTTTAACTCTAAAGCAGAATCTATAACGCGATTAGGCATCACTTTTTGGAGGGCTGCTAACGTTGAATTTTTAGTAATTTCCATTCCAAGAATTAATCCGTACCGTTTCCGATCTTCGGATACGTATGCCAATCCAGCTCTAATCGCATCAGAGGGCTTTTTAATATCTGTAAGAGTACCATCTATAATAACCTCACCGGATTTTTTCCCAGCGTATCCTCCAAAAAGACTCGTAAATAATTCCGTTCTTCCAGCGCCCATTAATCCAGATACACCTAATATTTCTCCTCTTTTTAAATCGAACGAAATGTCTTTAACGATTTCTTTCCCGGAACCATTTTGTGTAAAAGAGTAATTTTTCACCTCTAATATGTTCTTTTCTTTGATCTCCCGTTTTTCATATGGGAAAAGTTCGGTCAATTCTCTCCCGACCATTTTTGTTACAATTTTATCTTCGGAAAGCTCTTCTATTGGATCCGTACTAATGGTTTGTCCGTCTCGTAAAACAGTGACTGTATCAGCTAAACGCATCACTTCCCCAAGTTTGTGTGAAATATAAATACAAGTTACGCCTTTCTGCCGCAAATCCTTCAATATGTTTTCCAGTATCTTTACATCGCTTTCTGTTAAAGCAGCAGTAGGTTCATCGAGAATTAATATTTCTGCATTTTTAGTCAATGCCTTTACTATTTCGATTAGCTGTTGTTTGCCGACAGTAAGCTCTCCCAGTTTAGTCTGTGGGTCAATTTGTAACCCGATTTGATCCAGCCAGTACTGGGCTTGTGCGTATAACTCCGTCCAGTTGATGATTTTCTTTCTCATCGCATTACTGCTTAGAAAAATATTTTCAGCAACGGTCATCTCTGGGACTAAAGCAAGCTCTTGATATATGATAGCTATTCCTGATTCCTGAGACTCCTTTGTATTTTTAAAACGAACATCTTTCCCATTTATTTTAATGTTTCCTTGATAGGTCCCAACTGGATAGACTCCACTTAATACTTTCATTAATGTCGACTTCCCAGCGCCATTTTCTCCACATAAAGCATGAATTTCTCCTTTTCGAACGGAGAAGGATACATGATCCAATGCCTTTACACCCGGAAACTCTTTTGTAATTTCCTCCATTTGTAGAGCATACGTCACTATACGATAACCTCCTCAAAGAAAGCTTGGCGAAGCCAAACCTATAAAGACTTAGGCTAAGCCCCTAGTTGCACTTGGAACCTTAAAAATTTCAAGACTCCCCTAACGTACAAAAACGGAAAAGAGGGCAGTGCCCTCTTCCATCATTAATTAGTAGATTAAGAGCATTATTTAAAGGAGTAAAGTCTTATTATCTGCCCTATTTTTTTATTACTAAGGTTTTTCAGGTCTTTCATCTTCTGGAACATTTTCATATACTTCTTCGAAAGAATGGAAGCCATCCGCTATAACCGTATCGACTAGGTTGTTTTTATCTACTTTAATTGGATCTAGTTTGATAAATGGGACATCCTTCGTGCCATTATTTACAGTATCATCCGCACTCACTTCTTCGCCTTTTGCAAGTTGGACTGCTACTTCTGCATTTTTTGTGGCGATATCTTTGATCGGCTTGTAAACCGTCATAGACTGTGTACCCTCTGCAATTCTTTGTACCGCTGCTGCATCCGCATCTTGACCAGAAACGGCAACCTTGCCAGCAAGGTTCTGTGCTGCAAGCGCCTGGATTGCTCCACCAGCCGTACTATCATTAGATGCAACAATAGCATCGATATCATTTTCATTAGCTGTTAATGCATTTTCGACAATACTTAACGCCGCTTCCGCTGACCATTTCTCTGCCCACTGATCTCCGACTACTTCAATTTCTCCACTATCGATTAAAGGTTGTAAAATGTTCATTTGTCCATCTCTGAACATTTGTGCATTATTATCTGTTGGTGCTCCACCAAGCAAGAAGTACTTCCCTTTTGGTACGACCTCTGTTAAGTATTCAGCTTGCATTTCGCCAACACGTACATTATCAAAAGAAACGTAAGCATCGATATCCGCATTATTGATTAATCTGTCATAAGCAACTACCGGAATTCCTTCTTCCTTAGCTTGTGTTACGACAGGACTTAATGCATCAGAGTTGTTTGCAATAATAACCAACGCGTCAATTCCTTGGGAAAGCATATTTTGGATTTGTGATAGTTGCTTTTCATCTTCTCCATTTGCAGACTGAACAATTACTTCTGCACCGAGCTCTTCCGCTTTCTCAACAAAAATATCACGGTCATGTTGCCATCTCTCTAGAGTTAAATCTGATACGGACAGACCAATGGTCACTTTATCCTCTTCTCCACCACTACTTTCCTTCTCATCAGATCCACCCACATCCTGGCCACAAGCAGCTAGAAAAATCATCAATAAAAGCAATCCCAAAACACCACTTGTTTTCAAAAATCTCCTCATTGACAAACCCCTTCCGATAATAATATTAATTGTATGCGCTTTCATAATATCAGTAATTTTGTTCGTTTGTCTAGTGTATAAACAAAGATATTTTAATTTTTATGAAAATTGAGATATTTATAGCGTGTCTATTGTGGTGCCATAGCGGTGCCTGTCACGCCTCGGTTTTTGTCGAATGGTTACCTCCACTATTTAATTTTCTTCAATATCCTATCTTGAATTCTATCAACTTAGTTAACACCAACCTTTATGGTAGTTAAATAGTACCTTTTCCAATTAAGATTACTCTTAATGAAAGAGCATCCTTTGCTGCTTTTAAAACAGTCAAGTAGTCCAGAGACTCTAATTTTCCAACCACCACTCTCTCATCAATTACATTTAGCGGTACTCTTACTGTTGCGACCAAACCTCCAGTTTCAAGTTATGGACCACTTATCATAAGGAAATTTTTTCTTCTAAATATATTCTGTATCGTTTACTTCTGTACCATCTTTAAATAAACCCACGTCTATTCCCCCTTTACGAGATTTCCAACTAATTTCCCTTTATACTTAACGACATTTTTCGCCAAAAACCGGGTAGTGACAGGCACCACCCACCACCCATAATAGTGAAATACCCTCTAGCGTGGCGCGCTAGAGGGTTGTTGTTTATAGCATATTTTCTTTTTGGTGGTGGTCTGTTGCCGTACCTGGATGTGGTGAAAGATCGGACAATTTTTTTCTTTCTTCCACTGAAAGATTAATATGAACTCCGTCCAAAGAATGCTGGAGTTGTTCTACATTTCTTGCCCCGATAATAGGTGCTGTTATTCCTGGATGACTTCTCACCCACGCGATTGCTAATGAAGCCGGGCGATACCCCTTATCTAAGGCATAATTATTAAAGCGTTCTGCTGTATGATAATAGGACTCCTGTTCATATCTCCATTTATAATTCTCTTGATCAACTAATCTTCCAGTAGAGGGTTTGTTTTTCGAACTGTATTTTCCTGTTAGCAACCCGCCTCCCAAAGGACTGTAACTAATGACCCCGAGATTCTCCGATTCTGCTAATGGAAGAATCTCGACTTCCGCCTGTCGCTTTACTAGATTGTACATAGGTTGAATCAATTTGAAGGAAGCTAATCCCTCTTGTTCTGATATCCCTAATGCTTTAGAAATTTGCCAAGCAGCCCAGTTACTAACAGCTGGATACAAGATTTTCCCTTGCTGAACGAGATAATCTAATGCGCGAAGCGTTTCCTTGATATCCGTATAAGGATCAAATCTATGGATGAAGTAAAAATCAATCCAATCTGTCTTCAACCTTTTCAATGTTTTATCAATCGATTGCAAAATATGACGCCTAGATGCTCCACGATCATTAGGGTCCTCGGATAATGGAAAACCAACCTTAGAAGAGATTACAAGCTTTTCCCTTTCGCCTTGTATGCATTCCCCTAGAATTTCTTCTGACTTCCCTAGGTTATACACATTAGCTGTATCAAAAAAGTTGATCCCCGCTTCGCGACAAGTCTTATACATAACTTTGGATGTGTCCTTATCAGCAATCCCGCCAAAAGACATCGTTCCAAAACAAAGCTCTGATACGTGAATTCCTGTGTCACTAATCGTTTTATACTTCATCCACTGTCTCCTTTGCACCTTTTCGATAAGCCCTACCTGGGTGCTCAGCGGCCAATGTGCCGTCTCCTTCTCGAAAAATTTTCTCTCGAAAAGTGCCTTGGCTATATTCTGTTTTATAAATTCCTCTTCGTTGTAGCTCAGGGACTACCAATTCAACGAAGTCCTCCAGGGAGCCTGGCGTTACAAGATGGGCGAGATTAAATCCATCCACACCTGATTCCTCAAACTGAAATTGAATCGCATCTGCCACTTCCTGCGGGTTTCCTACTAAGATATTATGGCTATCTAAACTCTCAAATCGTTGAAAAACATCCCCTACTGTTAACTTATTCCCTACATGTTTTGTTAAGTAAGCTGCACGAGACTGTCCATGCTCGGTATGTCTATATCCAAATACTTCATCCAAGTCTTGATATTCCGATAGATCGTATCCACTTGATCCGCCATATTGTGCTTTTGCCGCTTCCGGACTCCAATACTTTTGAATTTCCTTAAACTTCGCTTCCGCTTCCTCTGTGGTAGGTGCAACGACTACATTTAAAAAGGTAAAAGCTTTTATCTGTTCTGGATTTCTTCCATAGTTTTTCGCTCTCTTTTTTATATCCGAGACAAGCTCATTTATTTTTGCTGGTGTAGGTCCTCCTACAAAAACACACTCTGCATGCTTAGCTGCAAATTCTCTCCCCTTTTCGGATGTTCCGGCTTGATACAAAACCGGTGTACGCTGAGGGGAAGGCTCACACAAATGCGGCCCTTGAACCGAAAAATACGTTCCCTTATGATTGATTGGGTGGACCTTAGATGGCTCTACTAGAGTACCTTCCTCTTTATTTTCCAAGACCGCTTGCTCTTCCCAGCTACCTTCCCATAGCTTATAGGTTACTTCTAAAAATTCATCGGCGAGATCATAGCGCTCATCATGCTTAATCATTTCATACAAACCATAATTCTTCGCAGCATTTGGTAAATAAGATGTCACGATGTTCCAAGCGACTCTTCCATTTGTTAAGTGGTCGAGAGTGGAAAACCTTCTTGCATGCCCGAAAGGATGTTCATATGTCGTGCTCACTGTTACCGCAAAAGATAAATGCTCCGTTACACTAGCCATAGCCGAAACGACTAATGCCGGGTCGTTTAAGGGTACCTGAACCCCATCACGAATGGAGGGGTCCATACTTTTTTGATAAACATCGTACACACCGGCTACATCTGCAAAAAAGACGGCGTCAAATTTACCCTTTTCTAACAATTTGGCGTAATCGAGCCAGTAGTTTAAATCTTTATATAGCCTTTGTCTCTTGCTTTCAGGATGCTTCCAAAGACCATGTGAATTATGCATGGCGCTAGTCATGTCAAAAGCCTGAAGAATAATTTCCTTTGCCATGTCGCTCCCCCTATTGATTAGATTTTTTTACGTGTTCCACGAGCTCATCTAACGTTTCTTGAAGCTTTTCTGCTGCAATATCAACAACAATATTTCCGCCATTTGAATCCTCTTTTACCGCTTCTTTTACGTCAGGTTCTTGATACAGTTCTGCTATTTTTTTATACGTCTCGTTGTCTTTATCTTCTGCTCTTACCGCGAATACGTTGATATAAGGACGAGCCTCTTCGCTTTCTGGATCATCGTATAGAAGGGCATCCTTAAAATTCAATCCCGCTTGACCGGCAATTCCGTTGTTTATTAGAGAGATATCGACATCAGGTAAAACACGTGCTGTTTGCTGAGAAACCATCGTTGTAATTTCTAGATTTTTCGGATTTTCTACAATGTCCTCAGGAGTTGGGTAAATACTTACTCCTTCTTTTAACTTAATTAGGCCTGCTTTTTGTAATAGAAGTAATCCTCTCCCCAAGTTGGCAGGGTCATCCGAGATTGCAACCTTTCCTCCACTCGGTACTTCCGACAGATCCTTATACTTTTCTGAATAGATTCCAGTAGGAGTGATTACCGTGGAAGCTATCGGAACTAAATCATAGCCATTTTCAGCAATAGCGGGTCCTAAAAAAGCTAAGTGCTGGAAGGAATTCATATCAATTTCTTCATTAGCCAAGGCGTTGTTCGGCTGAATATAGTCGGAGAACTCAACTAGTTCAAGCTGGATTCCTTGTTTTTCCGCTTTTTCTTTTATGAGTGTCCAATAAGGAGTATCCGCACTCGTTACTCCAATTTTCACAACTTCATCGGCCTCCTTCCCTTGACTCGAATTACAAGCAGCCAAAAATAGAATAGCAACAGTTAACAAAGCAAGTTTTAATTTTTTCATTTGTTTTTCCTCCTAAAAAATTTATCTTCGTAAGAAAAATCTAGATAAAAAGTTTCCAAATGTTTGAGCGATTTGAACCAGAACAATCAGGATTACTACGGTAACGACCATGACAGATGTATCAAATCGTTGATAGCCATACGTCATCGCTAAATCTCCTAGACCACCACCGCCGACGGTACCAGCCATTGCAGAGAAATCCACTAGCCCAACCGTCACAAAGGTTAACCCTAGAATGAGCGGTCCTAATGCCTCCGGTATCAAGACGGTGAAGATGATTTGAAAAGGGCTCGCTCCCATCGCTTGAGCTGCTTCAATAATTCCTGGGTCAATGGATACGAGATTATTCTCTACCACTCTAGCAACCGCAAAGCATGCTGCAATGGTCATCGGAAAGACCGCAGCAGCAGTACCTATCGTCGTTCCCATCACCGCTCTCGTTAAAGGGCTAATCGCCACAAGTAAGATGATAAACGGAATAGGTCGAACGACATTCACAAAAAAGTTTAGAATAAAAAATACAAATCGATTTTCTAAAATATTTCCTTTCCGTGTTACGAAAAACAATAGGCCCATTAAAACACCAATGATGCTTGAAATAATTAAAGTTAACAGCACCATCGTAATGGTTTCTCCTGTCGCTTCTACGATTCTCGGCCAAAATGTTGCCCATTCAACTTTCATGATTGATGACCTCCCTTACCTCTACGGTTTTCTTTAACTCTTCAATAACGACTTCGATCAGCTCATCTGGTCCTATGAACTCCACAATTAAACTGCCGAACAATTGATCTTGAAGCTCATTAATACTTCCATATATAATGCTAAACTCTAGTTGATGCTTCTTCGTTACTCTGGACAGTATAGGCTCACTTGCTTCTACTCCCGTAAATATCAAACGAAAAAGTTTTCCTTTATGACTTTGCTGAACTCTGTCCAAAAGCTTTAGAGACATTTTGTCATTGAGAACAGAACTCACAAAATTACGAGAAGTGGATGATTGTGGATTCGTGAAAATATCGTACACATTTCCGTATTCAATAACACTGCCGTTTTCCATGACCGCCATACGATCACAAATGGAACGAATGACATGCATCTCGTGTGTGATAAGTAAAATAGTAATGCCGTATTCCTTATTAACCTTTTGGAGGAGCTGTAAAATCTCTCCGGTCGTTTCTGGATCAAGAGCAGAGGTTGCTTCATCACAAATTAAGATATCTGGAGATGTAGCTAAGGCTCTGGCAATTCCTACTCTTTGTTTTTGACCACCTGACAATTGCTCTGGATAGTGGCCTGACTTGTCTTGAAGTCCTACAAATCTTAGCAGCTCCTGTACCCGCTCCTCGATTTCTTTTTTAGATTTCTTTGCTAGTTTTAAAGGGTAAGCAATGTTGCCATATACGGTTCGGGAATTAAATAGATTAAAAGATTGAAAAATCATGCCTATTCTTCGCCGTAGTTTTCGAAGTTCCGATGAGGAAATAGTATCCAAATCGGAATTATGTACCTTCACCGTCCCCGATGTCGGTCTTTCCAACAGATTGACTAACCTAATCAGTGTGCTTTTCCCAGCTCCACTGAAACCTACTACGCCAAATATTTCTCCTTTTTCGATGGTAAGGCTAACATCCTTTACCGCATGCACCTCCTTTTTATCTGTTTTAAAAACCTTATTTACCTGATCAAATGTGATCAACCTGCACTCCCCCTTTTCTAAAATAAAAAAGACATCCTACACGTGGAGTCAAACTCCTCATGCAAGATGCCTTTAGTGGTCTAATCGGCAGCTACTTTTTTTCATATGCTTTGTTTTTTTGTAAGGAAAATCGTTTTTTCTCGGTTGTGTCAATCTGTGTGATTTCCCCATCATGGACGGTGATCACAACGGAACCATACTCCAGATCTCGGAGTGTGGCTAGAATATGATTAAGTTTTGCTTCATCCTTTTTCGCCATGCTGCAATCCTCCTGTTTATATTTGGGCTCTTAGACAAGCCCATTTTTCCTTATTTGCCTTTGGATGTCCAATCAGCATTGAATCCCATCTGCATAAACTGTGTCGTACAAACAAATAAAGCCCTCTTCCAAATAAGAAGAGGGCAGAAATACACAATACGCTTACTCTTCTTATCTTTCAAGCTTTCGCTTGCTGGAATTGGCACAGTACGCAATGTCTGTTGCCGAGGCTTCGTTGGGCCAGTCCCTCCACCTCTCTGGATAAGAAAATCGTGAATCAGTCATTTAATTGTAGTTCCTAATTTACACAGGTTTCCGATATCTGTCAATCTGTTTTTTGATTTTTTTAAAATTGCTGCTATGGACCTATGCTCAAAATATTTGACTAAGCATGTATGGATTTCAGGGAATAAGCATGAATGTAGGTCGTGGCTGCATAGAACAGTAGAGAGCAACACTAAAAAGAGTAGGCAACAATAACTCACGGACCAAATTCCTTCAACACAAAGCAAGCCGGAGCATACACCCCAGCTTACTACTAAACTAACAATCTATTAACTTACGGAAATCTTTTCTTTGTCGGTTACTCGTTCGACGTCTGCTCCTAGGGATGCTAGCTTTTCTGCAAGGTCCACGTAGCCACGATCAATGTGAATGAGTTCTGTGACACGTGTATAGCCTTCTGCAGTCAATCCAGCTAGGATTAGGGCAGCACCTGCACGTAAGTCTGTAGCTGCGACCTCTGCTCCTTGTAGGGCAGTTGGTCCTTCTACAATGACACTTCTACCTTCGATTTTTAGCTTCGCATTCATGCGGCGGAATTCTTCCACATGCATGAAGCGATTTTCAAAAACTGTTTCTGTAATTACACTAGTACCATGAGCATTCAACATTAATGCCATCATTTGTGACTGCATATCTGTTGGGAATCCTGGATGTGGCAGTGTTTTGATATCGGTCGCTTTTAATTGCTTCGGACCGATGACACGTAGCCCATCTTGTTCTTCCTTGACGACGACTCCCATTTCCTCCATTTTGGAGACTAGGGAACGTAGATGCTCTAATTCAGCACCTTGAACTAATACATTTCCTCCTGTGATTGCGGCAGCAACCATAAACGTTCCTGCTTCGATACGATCTGGGATAATGGTATGCTCTACACCATGAAGGCGCTCTACCCCCTCAATTCGTATCGTTTCGGTTCCAGCTCCGACAACTTTTGCGCCCATCTTGTTTAAGAAGTTAGCTAAATCCACGATTTCAGGCTCTTTTGCACTGTTTTCGATAATCGTTTTTCCTTCAGCTAATGCAGCAGCCATCATAATATTTTCCGTTGCACCGACACTTGGTACATCTAAATAAATCTTTGCTCCTTGAAGACGACCATCTGCGTGCACCTCTACATACCCGTTACCAACATGGACTTTTGCACCCATAGCTTCAAAGCCTTTCAGGTGAAGATCAATTGGTCGAGATCCAATTGCACAACCTCCAGGCATTGCTACATTTGCATGACCGTAACGAGCTAGTAGTGGCCCTAGCACTAAGACAGATGCTCTCATTTTTCGAACATACTCAAAAGGAGCCTCGGTTTTAAGTGGCTTAGAAGCATCGACTGTTACTGTATTATCTTTAAAGCTTACATCAGCATTCATATGACTTAATACTTCTTTTATCGTAAAAACATCAGCAAGAGCTGGAACATCATGAAGTACACTCTTTCCTTCACTTGCGATCATACTTGCTGCGATGACAGGCAGTACGGCATTCTTAGCGCCTTCTACTTTGACAGTGCCTGATAACTGCCTCCCACCACGGACGATGATTTTATCCAAGGTTCATTCTCCTCTGCGTCCAATTTCACTATTATTAGTATTCAGTAGTAATGATAGGTGTTCCTATTGTAATGGTTGTTTTACCGCCCAATCCTGTTCGAGCAGCAACTTGCACGTTCATTGGCCCGTCCGTAATGGGAATCGAAGAATTCCAATGAGGTGTATAACCCGATAGGACTTCAAAATCATTTTCTTTCATATTTTCAAGTGGTTGAACTTTTAATTTTTCTTTTAATATATCAAAAAAATAATCACTATTAATCTTATCACTTGACAATGTAGTCAGACAAGTATATTTTGACATTTTCTCTGAAAATACAACATTTAACATATTGTCCATTATGTTAGAGTAATAGGTATTGGTTGATTTCTTCCAGTCAGTACCGGAAACGACGTAAGTCATTTGAATGTCATGCTTTTGCTCTTTAGGCACAAGCATTATAAATCTTTCGGTCCCTTGATGGGCTTTATGAGGGTTCGACCAAATATATTTTATTGCTTTTTCTTCTTCCTCAACCGAATAAGCAAAAGACGATAGCTCTGTTTGAAGCATTTGTAGCGTTTGTTGGTAATCCACACGTGAAAGAGATTCTTTCATGAGGACCTCCCACTTTTGGATGCCTAACTCTTCCGCCTGGACGATCTCTATCATATCCTCTAGCTCACTTAAATGTGAAGTTGATGCTGCACTCTTTAGGGAACTGAATGAACAAACAATACCTACTAGAATAATAGTTGGAACGAGAATGAACCTGGATTTCATATGTAACCTCTCCTATCTTTATGAATACTAGTTTCAGTATCACCAAGATAGAAAAGTGTTATACTTTAAAATCTATCATTCTCTCAAAATGTGTGTTCCATGCAATTTTGAATATCCTCTTAAAAAAGATATAACAACTGACCAGACCACTGCAATAGATTTAAAAAGAAATTACTTACCGTCGTCCCAACGGCAATGGTTAGAAAAATAATGACAACTGTTGCTTCTGCTGTTCTTCCTTTTCGAAACATCGGTTCGAAATTGACAGCCTGGAACACCCTCCACGTAAAGATGATAAATATAATGTGTGATAGGATATTGACCACCGCTTGTTGGCCTATTGACTCCATCATTTCCATTCTTCCTTTCTTCATGTACTCTTTTAAAAAGAGTGACATGTCCAAATGGAATTGTCAACGCATCCACTGTCCCAGCGTGTTTTTGCATATTCCGATATTTCCCGGGCAATATCGACATCTCAACTCTAGCTTTGTTGACCATTTACTACTACCCGTTTATTTATAATCAAAGCGATGGTCAAGAAGACGTAAACTTTTTGTAAAAAAAGCCCCTTCAGCTTGTTAAGAATCTGAAGGGGTCGAAGCTTTTTATACCCACCACATATCTGCGGGGCTTTCTTTAATTAACACGGATTGTAAGTTTTGGACAGCGCGTTGGAATCCTTCCTCAATCGACATGATTGGATCCTCATGTTCAATGCTTACCACATGATCATAGCCGTATGTACGTAAAGCACTCATCATGTTGGACCACTCCTCCAAACCGTGCCCACATCCAACAGAGCGGAAGTTCCAGGCTCTTGTTTGCACATTTCCATACGGTTGCATATCGGTTAGTCCGTACATATTTACGTTATCTTGATCGATGTAGGTGTCTTTAGCGTGAAAGTGATGAATTGCGTTCGCTTTTCCTAGAATCTTAATGGCAGCCACTGGGTCAATTCCTTGCCACCATAGATGACTTGGATCAAGGTTCGCTCCAATTGCATCACTCGTCTCTTCACGTAACTTCAGCATCGTGTATGGGGTGTGAACGAGAAATCCAGCATGGAGCTCCAAGCCAATTTTGACGTTGTTTTCTTCGGCAACACGGCCGACTTCTTTCCAATATGGAATGAGTTTCTCTTCCCATTGCCACTTTAAAACATCCGCATATTCGTTTGGCCAAGGAGCAACAGGCCAATTCGGATATTTGGCTCCTTCATGATCCCCAGCTGTTCCTGAAAAGCAATTTACGACTGGAACATTTAGAAGGTTGGCTAGCTTGATGGTTTTGATTAATATGTCATGACTTTCTTTTGCAAATTCCGAATCAGGAGAAAGCGGGTTACCATGACAACTAAAGGCACTGATGGTTAATCCTCTGTCGGTTACAGCTTTTACATAATCCGTTCTTTTCGATTCGGATTCTAAAAGCTCATCTAACGGACAATGAGCATTACCTGGATAGTTCCCTGTTCCAATTTCTACGGCATCTAACCCTGATGCTTTCACATGATCTAACATTTCTTCAAAGGATTTTTCTGCAAATAAAACGGTAAAAACGCCTAATTTCATGTCATTCTCCTCCCTTAGTGTTTAGAATCGAACGCTTTTTCCGGATATGCTGCTTTCGTAAATAGCATCGATAATTCTTGATGTTTGTAGGGCTTGTTCTGGTTTTACAATAGCTTCTTGAATACCGAGGCAGCTGTCTACAAAGTTCGCCGCTTGTAACACGCTCGGATCATCCGGTCCCGGCAACCAATTTGGCACTTGATCGAGTAACAAACCATGTTTAGACTGATAGACAGCAAAAGGAAAGACATCGATTCCAGCTTTATCTCCAGATATTCGAACAGATTCCTTGTCGTCCGCTACGTTTGCAGCCCAAGAAGTTTCTAGGAAAAGGGTAGCTCCATTGTCAAAGCGAATATATGCTGTTGCATGGTCATCCACTTCAAATGAGTTCGCATCTATATCCCCCCACGTGTTCACGAGCTCTCCAGACGTACTTAAATCTTGATAGGTTGCTCCTGAAACTTCTACAGGTTGAGGGTTTCCTAGTAACCAAAGAGCTAGGTCAAGATGGTGACAACCGAAATCGATTAAACTTCCACCACCTTGTAATTCTTTATTTATAAACACACCCCATCCAGGAACTTTCCTGCGACGAAGGGCTTCTACTCGAACCACTAGTGGCTTCCCAATTTCCCCAGCATCCATGACTTTTTTGGCTGCTTGGGATTCCTTCATAAACCGGTAATGGAAGCCGATGAAAAGGACTTTTCCTGTTCGCTTAGATGCCTCGACCATTCTTTCCGCTTCCCTAGCTGATAACGCCATTGGCTTCTCACAAAGCACATGCTTACCAGCCTCTAAAGCGGCAATCGCAATATCAGCATGGAACTTGTTCGGCGTACAAATCGTGACAGCATCCACATGTTCAAACATATCCTCGTAATTTTCTACAACGACGGGAACACCGTATTGTTTGGCTATTTTCCCGGCAAGTTCTTGATTTAAGTCTGAAACAGCTTGAATCTTCACTTGATCTGTCATATTCGCGAAGGTAGGCAAATGCCTTGCTTGTGCAATTCCGCCTACCCCGATGACTCCTATTCGAAGCATACGTATCCTCCTATAGTTGTACGTTTTTCTTAGTTTCGTTCGCCTCTAAGGCAGCAATAATAACTTGAAGGGATTTCCAACCTTCATCCCCAGTAATGAGTGGTGTTTTATCCTCTTTCACACTTTCGACAAAGTGGTCAATCACACCAGAATTGCTTTGACTTTCATTCGTTTGGATTTGACCGAGCTGATAATTTACCGTGGAACCATCCTTATATTGGATGACCATAGAAAAAACAGGATCTTCTTCTAAACGAATAATCCCTTTTTCTCCGTAAATAATCGTGGAATTATCTTCACTCGACACGTAAGCCCAACTGGCGGTTAAGGTTCCGATGATTCCTGATTCGGTGCGAAGTAAAGCAACCGCGTTATCATCCACAGTGCTGTTTTCTTTGGCGTTCCCTTCCACGAGAGCAGCTACTTCTTTCACTTCTTCTCCTAGGATATAACGGATTAAGTCGGCTTTGTGAACCCCTAAATCACCTAGTGCTCCGATAAAGGCTTCTTCCTTTTTAAAGAACCAACTGTTCTTTCCGTCTGCACTCCAGCCTTCCGGTCCGCCATGTCCGAAAGTCGTTCGGAAGCTGTAGATACGGCCTAGTTCTCCACTAGCAATCAATTCTTTTGCTTTTTGATGAGATGGGACGAAGCGTTGATTATGTCCAATCATTAGTTTCTTTCCGGATTTCTCGGCAGCTGCAATCATCTCGTTTGCTTCTTTTTCCGAAGTGGCCATCGGCTTTTCACACAATACATGTTTTCCTGCCTGTAATGCGGCGATTGAGACAGGAGCGTGAAGATAGTTCGGTGTACAAACACTTACGATATCAATTTCTTCATTTTGAAGAAGCTCGTGATAATCGGTATAGTATTTTCCTGCCCCAAATCGTTCTGCAGTTGCCTTTGCACGGTCTTCTACCTTATCACATACCGCTATTATTTCTGCATCCGGATTGTTTTGATATTCAGGTAAGTGACGATGGTTCGCAATGCTTCCGCATCCCACTACTCCTACTTTTAATGTACCCATATCAGTCCACTCCTTCTCATTACTTTGATTTTTCGGATATCGTTTCTAACGGTTGCGCGTTGCCATAGACGGGATAGTCTCGTTCTACTGGTTGAACAAACTTCACACCGTTCGCAATTACTTTTTGAATTTCAGAATTATGATACGTTGGATACGATTCATGTCCTGGACGGAAGTAGAAAATTTTCCCGTTTCCTCGTTGGTACGTGCAGCCAGAGCGGAAAACCTCTCCACCTTCAAACCAGCTTACGAATACGAGCTGATCTGGGGTTGGGATGTCAAAGTGTTCCCCGTACATTTCTTCTTTTTCTAATTCTATGAACTGGTCTACTCCTTCGGCAATGGGATGGGATGGATCGACTACCCATAGGCGTTCCTTTTCATCCGCTTCCCTCCACTTCAAATCACAAGAAGTGCCCATCAACTTTTTGAAAATCTTAGAAAAGTGACCAGAGTGAAGGACCACTAATCCCATCCCTTTTAATACGCGTTGGTGTACTTTTTCCACCACTTCATCTGATACTTCTTCGTGTGCAAGATGCCCCCACCAGACCAGGACGTCTGTTTTTTCCAATACATCATCGCTCAGGCCGTGCTCCGGCTCATCTAGGGTTGCGGTTGAAGTTATAAACCCTTTTTCTTCTAAAAGGGCAGCGATCGTACCGTGAATTCCATTTGGATAGATTTCCGCTACCGCTGGATTTTTCTTTTCGTGTCTGTTTTCATTCCATACTGTTACGTGCATGTGTAATCCCCTCTTTCTCATAATTTGTAGAACTATTCTTTCACGGATCCGGAGGTAAGTCCAGATACGATTCTACGCTGGAACAGTAGTACGATAATAACAATTGGTATCGTAACGATTACAGTGGCTGCTGATATGTCGCCCCACGGAATTGAGTACTGACTTTGGTACATCGAAATCCCTACAGGGACTGTACGCCACGTATCAGAACTGTTAATCGTTAAAGAGAACAAATATTCATTCCATGCTGCAATGAACACGAGAATTCCAGTTGTAAAAACACCTGGTGCAGCTAATGGGAAAATGATTTTTCGAAACGTTTGGAATGGACTTGCGCCATCGAGTTTTGCCGATTCCTCCAGCTCATATGGGATCTTTTGAAAGAACGTGGATAGAATCCAGATTGCTAAAGGCAAACTTATCGTAATGTAAGGGATGACGAGCCCTATATAGCTATTGCGTAAACCTAATCCTGTGATTAGGTTAAACATCGGTGAAATAATTGCAATCTGTGGAAACATCGATGCTGCCAATACAATGCCTAGGATTAAGCCTTTCCCCTTAATGGGTAATCTTGTAATCGCATAGGATGCAAACGATGCAAATCCTAACGCTAGAATCGTAGTTAGTGATGAAACAACTAAACTATTTAACATGTATCTGAGTAATGGCCGATTGGTCAAGGCAGCTTCATAGGATTCTAAGCCCGGATTTTTCGTAAACCAGTTAAACGATGAAAAAATCTCTCCTGGTGGTTTAATGGAAGTCAAGAATACCCAGATGAATGGGAACATGACTAAAAATACAAAGATTACGAGAAAGAAATAAAATCCAAATCCTGCTTTTTTCATTGTGTTCCCCCCTTATCTTGTCTTTCCTGAAATTAATTCAGAGCCGATTAATTTCACGTAAATGATACTGATGATGGCCACACAGATAAACACAATCACAGACAACACGGAACCTTCACCGAAGTTTTGCTGTGCGAATAAGGTCTCGTACGCATAAATAGAAATCGATTCTGTCGCGTTCGCTGGTCCCCCACCTGTTAATACGTAGATCAAGTCAAACACACGGAATGCATCCAGTGTACGGAACAGTAATGCAACGAGAATGCTAGATTTTAATAACGGTAATGTAATAGACCAGAACTGCTGTGTTTTAGTCGCTCCGTCTACCGAAGCCGCTTCATAAAGTGACATTGGAATGGTCTGTAAACCTGCTAGTAGTAATAACGCCATGTATGGAGTTGTTTTCCATACGTCTGCTAGAATGACGGAGAACATGGCACCATCCGACGTGGATAATAACCAAGATGCATCTGGAATGATGTTTAGGACTTCTAAATAATGGCCCACGATTCCGGACTGCCCATCGTAAAGGAATCCCCACATCATTGCAGCTACAGCGGTCGGAATGGCCCATGGAATGAGTACGGATGCCCGAATTAAACCTCGACCTTTAAAGGCTCTATTAATGAGAAGCGCGATTGCTAATCCAAGTACTAGTTCAAAACCAACGGAAATAATCGTAAAGAAAGTCGTATTCCAAAGAGATTGCCACATTCTTTTGTCTTTGAAATATTTTACGTAATTGTCTAACCCGATAAAATTGGACTTGAGAATGGTGTTACTCGTCGCTCCTAGTAAACCTGCTGTTTGTTCAAATTGATCGGATAATTGATCATCACTAGTGGATTCCGCAATGGCCGTCAGGTCTTCTTGATAAGATTGAAGAGCCTGTCGATAATCAACAGCAAAGTCATTATCAATCTGTTGATACTTTAATTCCGAATCCGTAACCGGCTGATACTTCATGAGCATTTCATCGATAATGGCAATATCCTTTTTGATTTGGTCATCACTTAACAATTCTTCATGGTAGGATTCAATGTTTTGTTGTATGTCTTTTACTTTTTCTGTGTTTTCTCCTGAAGCAGAGGATGCTAATGCCTCCAACTGGTTGCCAATGTAAAAATAGTTATCGGCATACCGCTCTAAATCAATATTTGCATCTAACATTTTTTGAGACCGTGTCGGATCATTTAAACGATAATCAAATAAGCTATTCCACATGGATTGTGCAACTGGCCACAGGGTAACGACAAAAACTAAAATAAGTGACGGTATTACCATGGCATACCCAAGCTGCTTTTCATTTAATTGAAATTTTTTCATTGTGATCCCCCTTCTTCTTTCATTTGCCCTGTGTCTGGAGCCAAGCTTTTAAAGAAAAAGCAAGATGAGAGTTAGCGCTCATCTTGCTCCTGCTTTTCGTAGAAGCATTATTCACTCATTGCTTCTTCAATTTTCGTTTGAATGTTAGCAGCTGCATCTTCCGCTGTTTGGTCACCAGTCAATGCTTTAGAAAGCTCGATTTGAAGAATATCAGAGATTTCTGGATAGATTGGTGTTACTGGGCGTGGTACGGCAGCTTCTAATACTTTTACAAACTCTGGATTTGCAAATAATGGGCTTGCTTCTTGCACTTCTGCGTCATCGTAAAGTGCTTTAAGTGTAGGTGCGGATCCACCTTCCGTTGCCGTGATTTTTTGTCCTTCTGCACCTGTCATGAATTTTACAAATTCCCAAGCTGCTTCTGGATGCTCACTGTAACGGTTGATCATTGTCATCCATCCACCAAGTGTAGCAGCACTTCCTGCATCACCAGCTGGCAATGTTGTAATCCCAACATTATCTACGACTTTTGATCTTTCTGTATCATTGGAAGATGCTTGCATGTACGGCCAGTTACGAGCAAATACGGCTTGACCTTCGATCCATGCAGTTTCTGTTTCTGTTTCCATGAAGTTCAAAATGTTATCTGGAACAAAATCAGAACCTACAATTTCTTGCATTTTCTTGATTGCTTTTACGGTTTCAGGACTGTTCGCAACCACTTCGTTGTTTTCGTTAATGATTTGTCCGCCATAAGAAGCGATGAATTCAATCGCGTTACAGACAAGACCTTCGTATTGAGCAGCTTGCATTAAGTAACCAAATTGAGTTCCAGCTTCCCCGTTAAGAGAACTAGCTTGTTCAATCAACTCATCCCAAGTTTTAGGAGGAGTGTCTACAATATCTGTTCTGTAGTACAACATCCCTGCATCGGTAAACTTAGGCATTGCCCATTGCTTTCCGTTAAATTTACCTGCAGCAACGGCACCTGGGAAGTAATCATCCATATTAATGCCATCTGCCTCGATGAAACGGTCTAGCTCTAATGCGTAGTTTGCTTGGGCAAATTCTGCTGGCCAGATAACGTCTGCATCAAATACGTCAATTTCAGCGCTTTGTGCACTAAATGCTGTTACATATTGGTCGTGTTGTTGACCAGTATCAGCAGGCATTTCACGGAATTCTACATCGATGTTAGGATGTGCTTCCTCAAATGCTGCCACTAACTTTTCGTTCGCTCCTGTTGTATCTACACCACGTGCATATACAATGGTAACTTTTTCTTCTTCTGTATTTTCATCTGTTGTTTCCGTATCGGTGTCTGTGTTGCCAGAATCGTCTGTTGTTTCTTCGTTCCCACCACTACAAGCTGCTAGAAATAGAACCAATAAAAGTAAACCAAAACTAACTAGCGCACTTTTCCATAGCTTCAAACTAATTCCCCCTTTAAATGAGTAGCAACTTTCATGTAACCGCTTAACCTATTGTCTGTAATATGATGAAATCGATTACATTTATCATTATATTACAACTGTTTTTGAGGGGTCAACCGTTTTTTAAGGAAAAATGTAATCGTTTACTATTATCGAATTTGGGAACTTGTATATACTTCTTAGAGTATCAACGGGTTCGATGACTTATTAAAATGGAAATAAAAAGTTATTCGACAAAATTCGGGTGGTGCCTGTCACTTAGTTATTCGGAAATTGCTGCTTCTATTTTTGCTTGGATGTTTGCGGCTGCTTCTTCTGCTGTTTGGTCACCAGTCAATGCTTTGGAAAGCTCGATTTGTAAGATATCCGAAATCTCAGGATAGATTGGTGTTACTGGGCGTGGTACTGCGGCTTCTAATACTTTTTGGAATTCTGGGTTTGCGAACAATGGGCTAGCATCTGTTACCTCTGTATCTTCATAGAGTGCTTTAAGTGTTGGTGCAGATCCACCTTCAATCGCTCGAATCTTTTGACCTTCAGGACCAGAAAGGAATTTCACAAGCTTCCAAGCAGCCTCTGGATGCTCACTGTACCGGTTAATCATAGCCATCCAGCCACCAAGTGTTGCAGCGCTACCTGCATCTCCTGCCGGTAAAGTAGTGATACCGATTTTGTCCATTACTTTCGACCTTTCTGGGTCATTAGAGGATGCTTGCATATATGGCCAGTTACGAGCAAATACAGATTGACCTTCAATCCAAGCTGTTTCTGTTTCCGTTTCCATGAAGTTTAGAATATTATCTGGGACAAAATCAGAGCCTACAATCTCTTGCAATTTACTAATCGCTTTAACTGTTTCTGGGCTGTTCGCTACCACTTCATTATTTTCGTTGATGATTTCACCACCGTAAGAGGCAATGATTTCGATTGCGTTACATACAAGTCCTTCATACTGAGCTGCTTGCATAAGATAACCGAATTGAGTACCAGCTTCTCCTTTAAGTGAGCTAGCTTGCTCAATTAACTCATCCCAAGTTTTCGGAGGGGTATCTACGATGTCTGTTCTGTAGTAAAGCATACCTGCATCGGAGAACATTGGCATCGCCCATTGCTTTCCGTTAAATTTACCAGCTGCTACTGTACCAGGGAAGTAGTCCTCCATATTAATCCCGTCTGCCTCGATGAAACGATCTAGCTCTAATGCGTAGTTCGCTTGGGCAAATTCTGCTGGCCAAATCACATCGCCTTCAAACACATCAATTTCAGCGCTTTGAGCACTAAAGGCTGTTACATATTGGTCATGCTGTTGACCCGTGTCTGCAGGCATTTCACGGTATTCTACATCAATGTTCGGATGAGATTCCTCGAATGCCTCAATTAACTTTTGTGTGGCACCTGTCGTATCTACACCTGATGAGTAAACGATGGTGACTTTTTCTTCTTCTGTATTTTCACTAGATGTCGTTTCCTTGTTTGAATCCGAATTGTTCGATTCACTAGATGTTTCCTCGCTTCCATTACTACATGCCGCTAGAAATAAAACAAGTAGCAGTAAACCAAAACTAGCTAACGCTATCCTCCATGATTTCAATGAATGTCCTCCTTTAAAATTTTTTAATTTGTAACCGTTTTACTTCACCTTGAATTGTTCGAATTTTGAAAACGATTACATTATAAGTATAGATTATGAATTTTGGAAGGGTCAACCGCTTTTCTTAATTGGAGTAAGCGCTTTCCTAAGATGATCTTAGAGTCCCAACAGCTTGAGCCCGTTTTTAAAATGATAATAAAAAGTCCTTCGACAAAAACCGGGTGGTGCCAGTCACGCCCCGGTTTTTGTCGAAGGACGGCAGCATGAAAAAAAGGCTTAAAACCAATGGTTTTAAGCCTTCTCCTATTTCGCCGTACGTTCTTTTAGCCTGTTATCTCTAGACGGTTTATTGCTCTTTTTAACGCTAGTTCTGCCCGTCTGAAATCAATATCATCTTGTTTAGATTGTAAACGTTGTTCCGCTCTTTCTTTCGCCTTTTTCGCGCGGTCTACATCGATCTTGGTTGGATCTTCAGCAGATTGTGCAAGAATCGTTACTTTGTCCGGACGGATTTCTAAAAATCCTCCGTTCACAGCAAGCTTTTTCTCGTTGTCCGCACTTTTGAGACGAACAGCACTTATGGAAAGAGGTGCAACCATTGGGATGTGTCCTGGTAAAATACCAAGTTCCCCAATCTCCGATTTACAACTAACCATTTCAAATGTATCTTCCAAGACAGGGCCATCAGGAGTGACAACACTCACAGTTAGTGTTTTCAATACAATCCCTCCTTGGGCTTGGATAGCAACTTAGTTGCCGATCCTACTATTGTGACCATAGTCAAAAGTCAGAGTAGTTCTACCCTAAACAGGCAAACTACCTTCCTTTACTAATAGTTCATTTGTTTTGCAGCTTCAACGACTTCCTCGATACGTCCAACAAGACGGAAAGCATCCTCTGGAAGATTGTCATGTTTGCCATCTAAAATTTCACGGAAGCCTTTTACTGTTTCTTGAACCGGTACATAAGAACCTGGTTGACCAGTAAATTGCTCTGCAACGTGGAAATTCTGAGATAGGAAGAATTGAATACGGCGTGCACGTGCAACCGTTAATTTATCCTCATCAGAAAGCTCGTCCATACCTAGGATTGCGATGATATCTTGTAATTCTTTATAGCGTTGAAGTGTTTGTTGCACTTCACGAGCTACGTTATAGTGTTCTTCCCCAACCACTTCCGGGTCAAGGGCACGAGACGTAGATGCCAATGGATCTACGGCTGGGTAGATACCTTGCTCGGAAAGCTTACGATCAAGGTTTGTTGTTGCATCTAAGTGAGCGAATGTTGTAGCTGGTGCCGGATCTGTATAGTCATCGGCAGGTACATAAATCGCTTGGATAGATGTAACGGAACCTTTTTTCGTGGAAGTAATACGTTCTTGAAGCTGACCCATTTCGGTAGCAAGTGTTGGTTGGTAACCAACGGCAGATGGCATACGACCTAGAAGGGCAGATACCTCTGAACCTGCTTGAGTGAAACGGAAGATGTTATCGATAAATAGTAACACGTCTTGGCCTTGCTCATCACGGAAGTATTCTGCCATTGTAAGTCCAGTTAATGCTACACGCATACGCGCTCCAGGTGGCTCGTTCATTTGTCCGAATACCATCGCTGTTTTTGCAATAACGCCAGAGTCTTTCATTTCGAAGTAGAGGTCGTTCCCTTCACGAGTACGCTCCCCTACACCAGCGAATACTGAAATACCACCGTGCTCTTGGGCAATGTTATTGATAAGCTCTTGGATTAATACGGTTTTACCTACACCCGCACCACCAAATAGTCCGATCTTACCACCCTTGATATACGGAGCTAGTAAGTCTACTACTTTGATACCTGTTTCTAAAATTTCTGTTTCTGTTGCTAAGTCTTCAAATTTAGGAGATTGGCGGTGAATTGGGTCTCTTCTCACACTAGCATCAACCTCTTCATCAAGGTCAATGTTTTCCCCTAATACGTTGAAAACACGTCCTAACGTTACGTCTCCAACTGGAACAGAGATTGGGGAACCTTGGTCCTTCACTTCTGCACCACGCTGAATTCCTTCCGTAGATGACATCGCGATTGTACGTACACTGTCATCTCCAAGATGTAGAGCAACCTCAAGCGTTAGGCTGCTTTCGCTACCATCTTTAGAAAGAACCGTTAAAGCGTTATAAATTTCAGGGAGATGTCCGTCTTCAAATTTAACGTCGACGACTGGTCCCATGATTTGTGTAACGTATCCTTTGCTCATCGTTTTCCCTCCTTACTTCTTTTCAATGTCCTATTCGAGTGCTGCCGCCCCACCAACAATTTCAGTGATTTCTTGTGTAATTGCTGCTTGACGGGCACGGTTGTAAGTCAGTGACAATTCGTCGATTAGTTGGTTCGCATTATCCGTTGCATTCTGCATCGCAGTCATACGAGCAGCGTGCTCACTAGCTTTCCCATCTAAAAGTGTTCCGTAAATCATGCTTTCCGCATATTGAGGTAAAAGAACCTCCAGTATTTTCTCTTGATCTGGCTCATATTCATAAGAACTTTTAGAACCAGAACCTTGAGAAATATCCGTTAACGGTAGTAACTTACGAGATGTTACTTCTTGTGAAATGGCGCTTACGTAATGGTTATAATAAATGTTTAGTTCATCAATTTCTTCATCGATGTACATTTGAACTGTTTCGTTAGCCAATTCCTTCACATCTGCGAAGTTCGGTTGATCCCCAATTCCAATGATTTCTTTTGCAACAGAGAAACCACGTTTCACAAAGAAATCTCTTCCGATACGACCAATCACGATAATCGTATATTCGTCCGCGGATTTATGGCGTTGCGTGATGTCTCGATACACCGTTCTTAGAATACTACTGTTATATGCACCAGCTAGACCACGGTCAGAAGTAATAACAAAGTATCCAACTTTTTTAACTTCACGTTGTTTCAACATAGGATGCTGAATATTAGAGTCATTCGCTGCGATACTCGATACTACTTCTTGGATCTTGTCGCTATATGGTACAAAGGATTTTGCATTTTGTTCTGCTTTACTTAATTTAGAAGCAGAAACCATGTGCATCGCCTTTGTAATTTGCTTCGTTTTTTTACGAGAATTAATCTTTTTCTCGATATCTCTTAAGGATGCCACGTCTTTCACCGTCCTTTCTTACAAGGATTTCGACCTAAACCTCTACAGAGTCATGTTCAAAAAGGAGATGCACTCCCTTTTGAGCGTCCTCTTATGCAGATGGTACGAATGTTTTCTTGAACGCTTCTACAGCACCATTCATATCTTCTGCTTCACCAAGATTTCCTGTTTCACGGATCGATTTCAACAAGTCTGCTTGATTGTTGTCTAACCATCCATGGAATTCAGACTCGAAACGAGTGATGTCTTCCACAGGAACATCATCTAGATATCCATTAACAAGCGCATAGATAATCATGACTTGTTTCTCTACTGCAAGTGGTTTGTGAAGACCTTGCTTCAACACTTCTACAGTACGAGCACCACGGTTCAACTTGGCTTGCGTTGCCGCATCTAGGTCTGATCCGAATTGTGCGAAGGATTCTAGTTCACGGTAAGATGCTAGATCTAGACGTAACGTACCGGAAACCTTTTTCATTGCTTTGATTTGTGCAGATCCACCTACACGGGATACAGAAAGACCTGGGTTAATCGCTGGTCGTACACCAGAGAAGAATAGATCAGACTGTAAGAAAATTTGTCCATCTGTAATGGAAATTACGTTTGTTGGAATATAAGCGGAGATATCCCCTGCTTGTGTCTCAACGAATGGAAGTGCTGTTAAAGAACCGCCACCCTTTGCATCACTAAGCTTCGCTGCACGCTCTAGTAAGCGAGAGTGCAAGTAGAATACATCCCCTGGGAATGCTTCACGACCTGGTGGTCTACGAAGTAACAAGGAAAGCTCACGGTAAGCAGCTGCTTGCTTAGATAAATCATCATAAACAACTAATACGTGTTTTCCGTTGAACATGAACTCTTCACCCATAGATACCCCGGTATATGGAGCAAGGTAAAGCAACGGTGCTGGGTCAGAAGCACCTGCAGATACAACGATTGTGTAATCAAGTGCACCGTGTTTACGCAGTGTTTCTACTGTACCACGAACCGTAGATTCTTTTTGTCCAATCGCTACATAAATACAGATCATATCTTGACCTTTTTGGTTCAAGATGGAGTCAATCGCTACTGTTGTTTTACCAGTTTGACGGTCTCCAATGATTAATTCACGTTGTCCACGTCCAATTGGTACTAGTGCGTCAATCGCTTTAATACCTGTTTGAAGTGGCTCATGAACCGATTTACGATCCATAACACCTGGTGCTGGAGATTCAATCGGACGAGTTTTACCTGTTTCAATGGCACCTTTTCCGTCGATTGCTTGGCCAAGTGGATTTACTACACGTCCTAGTAATTCCTCCCCAACAGGCACTTCCATAATACGACCAGTACGTTTTACTTCATCTCCTTCACGAATTTCCGTGTAAGGACCTAAGATTACGATACCGACATTGTTTTCCTCTAAGTTCTGTGCCATACCCATGACACCATTTGAAAATTCAACGAGCTCCCCAGCCATTACATTATCAAGGCCGTGCGCACGTGCAATACCGTCACCAATCTCGATAACTGTACCAACATCAGAAACTTGAATATCTGATTGATAATTTTCAATCTGCTGTTTAATCAGTGAACTGATTTCTTCAGCTTTTATGCTCATGCCATTTCACCCCTATCATCCTTAATTAGCTGACACTATGCTTCGCTCTAATCGAGTGAGCTTACCTGAAATCGATCCATCATAAATCGTGTTCCCAACTCTAATCTTGATTCCACCGATAATGCTTGGATCTACAATATTTTCGATTTTTAACACGTTGATGTTTAGCTTTTTAGCAAACACCTTAGAAATTTCTTCTTGTTCATCAATGGATAACTCACGAACGGAATAAACTTTTGCTTCTGCAATGCCCTTCTGTTCGTTTGCTAATTGAATGAAGTGTGAGATCACATCCGGAATAATTTCTTCACGGTGACGATCTACAAGAATAAATAATGTATGAATCACTTCACTAGAGAAGTCCTTTAACGATTCCTTTAGAAGGTTCTTTTTATCAGAAGCACTTACTTTCGGATTCGTTAGAAAGGTTAGAAGCTCTGGGCTTTGTTTTACAATTTGATCCAAAGCTCGAATTTCTTCCTCCAACTCTACTAAGCGAGATTTTTCTTGTGCAAGTTGAAAAAGAGCATCGGCATAACGCTTGGAAACTACTGCTTCACTCATCGCTCTTCTCCTACCTCTTTAATATATTCGGAAATCAATTTCTCTTGATCTTGTGCACTAATCTCTTTTTCAATTACTTTAGTAGCAATTTGTACAGAGAGTGTTGCCACTTGATCTTGAAGGGCTTGGATTGCTTTTTCTTTCTCGTTGTTGATGTCTTCTTGAGCCGCTTCTTTTATACGATCTGCTTCTTTACGAGCAGAAGCAATGATATCTTGTTCTTGCTTTTGACCAGCTTTTTTCGCCTCTTCAATGATAGCTTGTGCTTCTTGACGAGTTTGTTTTAATTGCTCGTTTGCTTCACGAGAAGCACGCTCTGCTTCTTGGCGATTTTTTTCAGCTGTTTCAATTTCGTTTGCAATATGGTCTTCCCTTTGTTTCATGACATTCATCAATGGTCCCCACGCAAATTTGCGAAGTAGGGCTAGTAATACTAGGAAGAAAAATAGTTGAACTAGCATGTCTCCCGTTAGTAGACCACCAATTCCACCACCAGCTTGTATCGTCAACCAACCTGTTAATGATTGCACAGATTTCACTCCTTTCGAAACAACGCAATAAATTCTAAAGAATTACTCCAGCTTTTTCCTTTGCGAATAGGTTCCTAATCGTAAAGGAATGGCGAAAGTTCAACTAAGTTTGACCTTCGCCATTTGCATATAAAATCTGTTACATCACGATTAGTGCGATTACAACAGCGATGATCGGCATTGCCTCTACTAGACCGATACCAATAAACATTGTTGTTTGAAGTGCACTGCGCAATTCTGGTTGACGCGCAATCCCTTCTACTGTACGACTTACGATTAAACCGTTACCAATACCAGCACCAAGTGCCGCTAATCCTACTGCTATTGCAGCTGCTAAAGCTCCCATAATGAAAATCCTCCTCATAATATATAAAAATTTAATTTGTTTCCCCTATGAACTTGGAGTGTCAATTACTTTCAACTGACATCCGTCAGCAGGGTTGAAACCTCACTGGCGGAAGTTTCGAAAAAATATTATTAATGGTCACTGCTCACTTTGTGAGACATATAAACCATTGTTAACATAGTGAAAATGAATGCTTGAATGGCACCTACGAATAAACTGAATCCTTGCCAAGCTAGCATCGGAATCGCACCACCTAGGAATCCAACGACACCTGAAGCGGCTAAACCTGCAAGCATCGTTAAAAGTACCTCACCTGCATAAATGTTACCGAAAAGACGAAGTCCTAACGTTAACGTATTAGAAAACTCCTCCAGTAATTTTACTGGGAATAAGAACCACATTGGGCGGAAATAATCTTTCCCGTATTCTTTGACACCTTTTACTTTAATCCCATAGTAATGAGTTAAAACGATAACCATAGCAGATAGTGTCAACGTAATACCTGGATCCGAAGTCGGTGACTTCCACCATAGTTGATGATGACTATCGGTCACCATGAAGGCTACCCCAAGTAAGTTACTGATAAAAATGTAGGTAATCAAAGTTAACCCCAATGGAAGAAAGGTTTTACCCGTTTTCCAATCCATTGTATCTCCAATAATTCCTTTTACGAAATCAATAACCCATTCCATAAAATTCTGGAGACCCGTCGGCTTCATTTGAAGCCTTCTTGAAGCTGCTACACCTAAGATAAAAACAATCAGAGATGCAATCGCAATCATCAATACATTAGATAGGTTAAAATCTAACCAAGATATTCCAAACACATCGAGAGCCAAAGGTTTTTCATGTTCCAAATCTTTCACCCCTCTTCCTTATGCAAATCTCTTGATTTAAGTAGTGCAAAATCTATCATAATAACAACATAAGCTGTCATTAATCCTATAATTACTGCTATAAGATGGAAGTATTCCTCAAAGCGTAGAGCGATTAAAGCGGCGGCTGCGCCAGATGCTAATCGCGTAAAAGTGCCAATGCCTCGCATTTGACGATTTTGAATGGTAGCTAATCCTAGCTGATTGATCTTTCGTTGCATAAGCCATAAATTGTAAAAGCTTATAACGGTTCCAAGGAGAAGTCCGAGGAAGATACGTGGATATGGTGTAAACCCCGCACCTACAACTAAAAGCGATAGAAGGTAGAACATCCATTTTCGTTGACGGGTTATCATACTATCATATTGATTCATATCTTATCCCCCGTATGTACAAATAGAAGTTCTTTCACATAGCATGATTTTACATGTACCAGAAATACGTAGAATAATCTTCCAAATATCTGTGATTTTTCCTATGTAACCCCTTACTATGCTCATCCTAAAATAGCATACAATAGGGGTTGTCCAATGTCAATCTGTACGTTTATAGAATTTCCGGAACAATCAAACTACAAAATATGTATAAGTTGTGTGCATAGTCACAATCATTATACTCGAAAAAAGTTGGTTTGATTTCGACAACTTTGTGACATTACAAAAACTTAACGAAGAGTGGAATGCACCTATTTCTCGCATCCCACTTTCTTCCATTAATTAGTTGTTTTGAATTTCCAATGGTACCTGCTTGTAATAGGTCATGCCATCCTTCATCGTGACGGTGATATTCGCTAAATAACTCCCACCATTACCGACGTTCCGTTCATCCATTACTCCTTCAGTCAAACCTTCTCCAAGTTCTTCTAAATGGATTAGTGTTCTATTGAACTGTAGCGTGTTTGGATTGTATAAATCAACTGTAACACCCTCAGCGCCAGCTGGTAAATATAACCGATACTCATACTTCCCATCCGAGAATGCCTCCATCCCAAATTCAAAGCCCATTATTTTCGGGAAATTAGCGTTCTTATTTACAAATAGATACGGAAGCTCAAAGCTTTGATTATCTGTTTTCAAGGTCAACCATCCTTGTTGTATGCCTTCCTGCAATTGAGTCGTTGTTACATCTAATTGAATCGGAACCGTCTTTGTCTGGCCAGCTTTTATCGTAAAGCTCATTGGAAAATGCCAACGAAGCCCTTGCTTTTGGTCCGGCAAATTAAAATGATAAGTCTGGTCTTTGTTCGAAACATTTTCAATCTCTAGCTTATAGGAAACATCTTCCTTCATCTCCTCAAGCTTACCAAGGGAAAGCAAAGGGTTATGAATGATTGTCTTCGTCTCAATCGCTTCGTCTATTCGCATTCTTCCCATTCCTTGATCGATTGGGTCATAGCGACCTCCCGTTTTGTCCTCTATTGGAAGTGCCGTTGTTAATAGAGCTCCTTTTATCTGTTCTGGTGACCATTTCGGATGTGCTTGCTTCACAAGCGCTGCCCCTCCAGCGACGTGCGGTGCTGCCATACTCGTACCTTGTAGCTCTTGATAGCCTCCTGGAACGGTACTGTTAATCGCAGCTCCTGGAGCTACTATTTCTGGTTTGATGTCCCACGAGACTGTAACTGGGCCACGTGAACTGAAGGAAGCCATCCTATCCTGTGATGTCTCATATATGGTGTCTATCCATTGGTTTTCCTCTACCATATTTTTCATTAACCACTCTCCATCCCTTTTTGAAAGAGAGGCTACTGGTATTTTTATCTCTTTTTCTTTGTCATTGAGCCCACCTTGAAAGGGACCCTTTTCATTATTAAAAATGAGGACAGCTTTCGCTCCAGCTTCCTCTGCTTTTCTCGCCTTTTCTTCGAATGGTATTTCCCCACGTTCCATTAGCACGATTTTTCCTCGGGCATGTTCAATGTCTTCCTTACCGATTCCACCATAAACAATCTGATACTTTTTTTGAAGATTCCAAGCAACAGACCCCATCAATGTTGTAAGAGGGATTTTCTTATCTGTAAAGGAATCAAATAGGTAAGGAGACTTTAGTGGAGGGGTAGAAGCTCCTACGGATATAGCTTTATCGGAGGTAGCTGGTGAACCAACAGTCCAGTTATTCGGCCCAGCGTTTCCATTTGCAATAACCATGGTGACTCCTTTTTCAATTGCCTTGTTTACAGCAATCGTAGTCGGCCAATCCGGCCCATTTACTGTATTTCCTAGGGACATATTAATGACATCCATTCCATCATCGACTGCTTTTTCTAAAGCTGCGATGACTTGAACAGATGTCCCCATGCCACCAGGCCCCAACGCTCGATAGCCGTAAAGCTCGGCATTAGGAGCTATTCCTTTCATTTTTCCGTTGGCAGCAATAATCCCAGAGACATGTGTTCCGTGTAAAGTCGGTTTCCCTTGTTCAGGCAAAGTTTCCATCGGTTCCTCATCTAGGTCGACTAGATCATATCCTCCCTCGTAACTGGAGGCTAAATCTGGATGCGTGTAATCCACTCCTGTGTCAATGACGCCGACTTTGACTCCTTCTCCATCGTACTTTACGGGTTCATCCAGGGAAGAGGAGGGAGCTTTTAAAAACGGAATACTTGTATTCACATTCATGGTTTTATATGTGCGAACTGGATAAGAATTTTCTATATCCTCCATGAGCGTAATCTCTTCGATGTCTCGCTTGTCCCCTTTTAACGCGATAGCATTTAAAAGGGTATCATACACTTCCACCACTTCCACGAATGGGTGATGATCTTCTATGTATGCTTTGTGTTGGTAGGGATTCCCACTCACTTCCACAATGACAGAAGTTTGGTCAGATTCTACTTGGCTTTTCGCGTTTATAGGAACAAATCCCATTAGTAAGGTTAAAGCTACGGTTAGTTTTGCGAACTTCCACATAGAATCCTCTCCTCATGTTTTTTAGTTCTTAGTGTCTGTTGGAGGAGAGAATTCCATACATAAAAAGAAAAAGCCTAGAGAAAATCTCTAGACTTTGTGTACTTCTTATTTCGTTCCAAACAAGCGATCGCCAGCATCACCAAGACCTGGGACGATGTAGCCTTTTTCATTTAGTTTTTCATCTAGTGCGGCCAAATAAATGTCCACATCTGGGTGCTCTTCTTGAATGACTTTTACTCCTTCTGGTGCCGCGATTAAGCACATCAGCTTAATATTGTTTGCTCCACGCTTTTTCAAGGAGTGAATCGCGTCATTTGCTGATCCCCCTGTTGCAAGCATCGGATCAATGACAATAAGCTCTCTTTCTTCAATATCAGAAGGCAGCTTAATATAATACTCTACCGGCTTTAACGTTTCTGGGTCGCGGTACAAACCAACATGTCCTACTTTAGCAGCTGGAATTAAACGTAGGATTCCATCTACCATTCCTAATCCAGCACGAAGAATCGGAACTAGTCCAATTTTTTTACCTGAAAGAATTTTCGTTTTAGCTGTTGTAACTGGTGTATCAATCGTAATTTCTTCTAACGGCATGTCTCTTGTTATTTCAAACGCCATGAGGCCTGCCACTTCGTCGACTAACTCACGGAATTCTTTTGTTCCTGTACTCTTCTTTCTTATGTATGTTATCTTATGCTGAATTAACGGATGATCTAACACATATACATTACCCAAGACCCGATCACTCCTTAAAATTTTTACATCTTCAAAATTGTACTGAAAATAAGAGACTCTTTCAAGCCTAATATTTGCTTGATTACTCTTTTACATTCCTACATGTAAAAATACCCCTACCACTAGAAACGTGGCGAGGGGTTTTAATTCTTATTGATAGAGAGGGAATCGACTAGTTAATGCCTCTACTCGATCCTGTACTTCTTTTAGCTTTGCTTCGTCTTCATGATTTTTTAAAGTGGTGGCAATGATGGAAGCAATCTCATCCATTTCTTCCAAGCCAAATCCTCTCGTCGTTACAGCTGCTGTACCGATACGTACACCGCTTGTTACAAACGGACTTTCTGGATCGAATGGGATCGTATTTTTATTCGTCGTTACTCCAACATCATCTAATGCTTTTTCTGCCACTTTACCAGTTAAGTTCAATGGACGTACATCTAATAAAAGTAAGTGGTTATCCGTTCCACCAGATACGATGCGAATGCCTTCGTTTTGTAATGCTTCACTTAAGCGTTGGGCATTGTCAATAATTTGCTTCGCGTAGGCTTTGAAGTCCTCGGATAATGCTTCTTTCAACGCCACTGCTTTCGCAGCAATCACGTGCATTAACGGGCCACCTTGAATACCTGGAAAGATTGATTTATCGATTTGCTTCGCAAACTCTTCTTTACAAAGAATCATTCCACCACGTGGTCCACGTAACGTTTTATGCGTCGTTGTTGTTACAAAATCTGCATAAGGTACTGGACTTGGATGGTGTCCTGTTGCCACAAGACCAGCGATATGCGCCATATCTACCATTAAGTATGCGCCTACTACATCAGCAATTTCACGGAACTTTTGGAAGTCTATCTTACGAGGATAAGCACTAGCTCCAGCAACGATTAGCTTTGGTTTCACTTCTTTTGCCTTGTTTAAGATGTCTACATAATTTAGTTGTTCGGTTTCTTGGTCCACGCCATATTCTACGAAGTTATAAAGCTTTCCACTGAAGTTCACCGGACTACCGTGTGTTAAATGTCCACCATGGCTTAGGTTCATCCCTAAAACGGTATCACCCGGCTCTAGCACGGAAAAATATACAGCCATGTTTGCTTGTGCTCCAGAGTGTGGTTGCACGTTAACGTGATCGGCACCAAATAATTCTTTAGCACGGTCACGAGCAAGATTTTCAGCTACGTCCACATACTCACAGCCACCATAATACCTTTTGCCCGGATAGCCTTCTGCATATTTATTGGTTAATACAGAGCCTTGCGCTTCCATTACCGCTTCGGTTACGAAGTTTTCCGATGCAATCAGTTCAATCTTGTCATTTTGACGCTTTCTTTCGTCTTCCATTGCTTGAAAAAGTTCTGGATCGAATTGTTTTACGTGTTCCATCGTAGAATCCCCCTGTACGTGTAATAATTTATATAGACACATGTAAACATGTTTCTCCCTAAATGCGTAAGACTATCTCATCTGATTATCTGGGTATTCAGCCCGTTTTCCACCTATTAACTTCGGTCTTGTTCGAGCTGTATTCACTCGTGCATGGCCAACATATCTCTGCTTGAAACGAAGTGGAATCGCAACTGGTTTTAGATGCATGCCAATCATCGTTTCCCCGATATCCATCCCCGCATCTGCTACAATACTTTCTACTAACACGGGATCTTGAAACTGTTTAAAGGCGTACGAAGCCATCGATCCCCCTGCAGTTGGAACGGGAACAGCCGTTACTTCTGTTAATCCTCTTCTTATCGCCGTTTCTCTTTCCACAACAATCGCTCTATTTAAGTGCTCGCAGCATTGGTAGGCTACTTCTATGCCTGTTTGTTGTTTCAGCTGATCGATTTTATCAAAAATAATAGTAGCGATTTCTTCACTTCCGGATGTCCCAATTCGTTGTCCTGCCACTTCGCTCGTCGAGCAACCGACGACAAATAGTTGACCAGCCTTTAAGTAATCACTCCTCAGCCACTCCTCCACAATGCTAGCAAGTTCAACGGACCACTTTTCTAAGTCAAGATTACTCATTAGAAATCCCTACTTTTCCTCGTATTCACTAATCTTGTTGATTCGGTTTTCGTGGCGACCAGCTTGGAATTCTGTGTGTAACCATGTTTTCACGATTTCTACCGCGAGCCCAGGACCAATCACACGCTCGCCCATCGTAATCATGTTTGAGTTATTGTGCTCCCTCGTCGCTTTTGCACTGAACACATCATGCACTAGAGCTGCACGAATTCCTTTTACCTTGTTTGCGCTAATCGACATTCCAATGCCAGTTCCGCAAATTAAAATTCCTTTATCAAATTCTCCACTAGCAACCCTTTCCGCTGCTGGAATAGCGTAGTCTGGATAATCAACAGAATCCTCACAATCACAACCAATATCCTCAAAGTCAATATTGGATTCCTTTAAAAGGTTCGCAATTTCTTGACGTAAATTTACTCCACCATGATCTGAAGCTAGAATCACTCGCATGGATGAAACCCCCATTCTTATTTTTCTTGGTTCTCTATTTTCTCAACAAGTAAATCAATATACGTTTCTAATTCCACTAATGTTTGTTGATAAACAGGAAGACTTCCTCCGAATGGATCGGAAATATCCAAATTAGGTAAGCTATTTTCTAATTGTTGAATCTCCCTTAATTCCGTACTAAGTTTATCATACATTTGATCATTCGTTAGGAATTTTCCTTCTTTATTAATAATGTTTGCACGTTTTTCTTCTAAAGCCGCATAAGCCTGCTTGAGTTGTTCCCATGCCTCTGATTTTCCTTCTAACACATATTCCTTTAACGTGTAAATTTTATCATAGTAATCAGGGAATTGAGACACTAAAGACTGTTTATGCTGTGTAGTCATTGTTAAAATAATATCTGCCCAGTGCAAATTCTCAGCTGTAGTAGGCTGGGATTGATGATCGAGTGTAATCCCTTTTTCTAAAAGTGTGTCAACCGTGCCTTGTGAAGGGCGCTGTCCTAACCCAGCAAAAATCCCGCCAGATTGAACTTCAAAATCTGGACGTTTCTTTCTTAACAAAGCCTCAGCCATCGGGCTTCTGCACGTATTTCCGGTACAAACAAATAATATTCTCATGAAGTCGTCCTCCAGAACGGTCTCTTTGTGAAAAACTATATCATATCCTTCCCACCGCGACAAAGAAAGATGTATGGGTATTGGTTGATCTGGATGTGCTGGCGGAATGGATGGGGATGGGTGTTAGACTCGGAAGCGCCTGATTATTTAAGAATGGAGGTTAAACATGCCGTAAACGTCAAAAAGCCAAGAGCAACTGCTCCTGACTTTTATCCAAAAATAATTCGGAGCCCAAAGGCACATAAAATACTGCCACCTAATAGCTCACTATAAATGCCCAGCAACCCTCGCGCTTTCCTGCCTAATAATAGACCTGTCCAGGTTAGAAGCATGCTAAAAAAACCAAAGAGCGCTAACGCAAGTGCAACTTGCACTCCTGACATCCCGAGGCTTAATCCAACGGAAAAGCTATCCAGGCTAACGCTTATGGAAAAAATAGCTAGTCCAAAGCCTACAGGACTTAAAATTTGTTTATCTTCGTGATTAAAGGAGGAAAGAATCATTTGGACCCCTATCGCGATGAGTAGGAGACCTCCCCCGATAATGGCAAATCCTTCAATTTTGGTCGAGATAAATTGACCAATCATAATTCCTAGAAAAGGCATAGCGATATGGAAAAATCCTACCGTTATCCCGATCATAGCAATTCGCTTTAGACGTAAGGCTTGCATTCCCATTCCTAGCCCTACAGAAAATGCATCCATGCCTAACGCAATTGCCATAAAGCAAAGGGAAATAAATTCCCCGATCTGCAAACCCGGCATACTGCCAACCCCTCTCTGGACATGCTAGTTAACTATATGCGTGAGAGGGATTGAATATGTCAGAGTAACTGGGTTCATCGTTTTAAAGTACCTACGGATAAATCTATCCTATTTGTTTTGTCGCAGCTTTTGTTAGACGATTCATGATAGCCTGACCGACCCCGTCGTATGGAAAGCTTTCACAAAGAATCACATCAAAATCCTGTTCTTTGAAATGACGAAGAGCGTCGTATAGGTGGCGAGCAACTTCTTCTAAATGGTTTCGTGATCCGACCATTTGGATATCCGGGGCAACTAGCTGATCTGCATATTCCTTACTTACGATGACCGCTACTTTTTTTCCTTTTTGTTGGAAGGCATCAATCTGATTTTGTATGGCTTGTGCATCTCCCTGTACTAGATAAAGTGGGACTTCGGGAGCATAATGGGTATATTTCATTCCTGGTGACCTTGGACGTAGGGACTCATCGGCTAATCCAGGGTCTACCATAACCGGTCCAATTAAGCTTTCTATATCTTCTTTTGTGATGCCTCCTGGTCTGAGAATGACCGGAATCTCCCCCGTACAATCAATAACAGTAGATTCAACCCCAACAGAGGTAGGTCCCCCGTCTAGCAATGCCGCAATTCTACCATTTAAATCTTCATAAACGTGATTTGCTGTGGTTGGGCTTGGTTTCCCTGATTGGTTCGCACTAGGTGCGGCAAGAGGTAGATTACAAGCCTGCAACAGAGCTAATGCAACAGGGTGATCTGGAATTCGAATTCCAACCGTCGATAATCCTGCTGTTACGTTTTTCGCTAATGTCTGATTACTTTCTAATATGATAGTAAGAGGTCCTGGTGTAAACCGTTCGATTAGACGATGCGCCACATCCGGTATTTGTGTTACATATTGCTTCATTTGTTCTCGATTCGCAACATGCACAATTAAAGGGTTATCCGAAGGGCGCCCCTTTGCCTTGAATATTTTAGCAACTGCTTCTTGATTGCGAGCATCCGCTCCAAGTCCATAAACCGTTTCAGTCGGAAAAGCTACTACTTCTCCTTGCTTTAAGAGCTCACTAGCCAATTGAATATATTCATCACCCGTCGTCGGATTGTTTATCTTCCAATAGTTTGTTTCTTCTTTCATCATGATCGCCTCAATCTTTTCCTATTAACATGTTATCCACAATTATGAAAGGTTGTTGATTTTTTCGCAAGTGAGTCATGTTATATGCTTTCGGGGAATAGATTCTGCTGGGGTGGGGAAAAACCGGCCCGAGGGGGAATAAACTTTGCCTGTGAGGGAAATTCCTTAATCCAAAGGGGAATATAACTCGCACGAGAGGGAAATTACTCGCCGAAGGGGAATATAACTCGCACGAGAGGGAAATTACTCAATCCGAAGGGGAATATACCCTGCACGAGGGGGAAATTACTCGCCGAAGGGGAATATATCTCGCACGAGAGGGAAATTACTCAATCCGAAGGGGAATATACTCTGCACGAGAGGGAAATTACTCGCCGAAGGGGAATATATCTCGCACGAAAGGGAAATTACTCAATCCGAAGGGGAATATAACTCGCACGGGAGGGAAATTCCTTAATCCGAAGGGGAATATACCCCGCACGAGAGGGAAATACCTTGCCGAAGGGGAATATAACTCGTACGAGAGGGAAATTCCTTAATCCAAAGGGGAATATAACTCGCACGAGAGGGAAATTACTCGCCGAAGGGGAATATACCCCGCACGAGAGGGAAATTACTCAATCCGAAGGGGGATATAACTCGAATGAGAGGAAAATTCCTCACCAAAGGGCAAAAACCCCAATCCGATGGCGAGTAACCAGCCTAACGTCAATATCCAAGCAAGAACGAACGCTTAACACACGAAAAATCCTTCCCAAAAACAGGAAGGATCTCATCTATCCACATTCACACACAAGTTATTCACACCACTTATCCACAAATGTGTATAACTAAGTCTATTTCACTTCTATCTTCCACCAGCTTCCACGGTTCTCTAACAATTCTTCTGCAAATGCCGGGGTGTCCACACGCTTAAAATGAATCATTTGTAATAATGTATCCAGTGTAGTTTGGTGACTATATACAAAAAGGGACTCCCCCTCTTTTTCCTTTGCTAACGCGATGGCAGATTCTAAGATAGCCAAAGGAAAAGTAGCGGGAACGCCTTCCTTCATATATAAGCTTTTTAACCATAATCCGTTGCTTTTCACGGGAGAAAGGGCAAAGTATGCCTTATACGTTCCTTCATGTTCTACAAGATAGCCGTACTGCTTCAGAGATTGTTTTTCTTCAAACTGACTCCACTTTTCTTCGAAGAAATCGTGCAAAACTTTTTCATCTAAACCTGCTGTATCAATGAATTTCAATGGTTCCACTCCCTATCTGCTATGATCACATCTATTTCTAGTATTCTATAGTATGAAATCGATAGGGTGTAATATGCTAGATTTTCTAAATTCGGTTAGAAACCGAGCCATTCAAGCAAGAAGAATTTCACTTCTACCTCTTCTTCATCAGACGCTTTATCCTCTTTCTTTTCTTCTTTCTTTGATTCTTTTTTACCCTCTGGTTCTGCTACACTCGTTCCATTTGAGAAATCTAGAAAGCATAACGGTGGGAATAAAACACACCACCAATTTGCTCCTTTTCCTTCCCCAAGTGATATAAGAATCGCTTCATACTTCCCAGCTGGATACACATAAGATCCATAAACCTTAGTAGGGAATTTTACGTCTTTCCCATAACGTACGCGGTAGGATTGATCACTATTGTTTTCCTCTAATGTTGCTGCCACAATCTTTTCTATTTTTGGTAGATTCTCTTGGATAAGCTGTCTTGCTTTCTTAATATCAGACATGTCTTTTACCCACTCGTTGATTTGGGCATTCACTTTGTCTCGAACTTTTCTTTTTAATTGTTGATCCACTTCTTTATCACTGTTTGCTAGAATACGAAGACGAATTGCTTCATCTGGAATGACTTGATAGTCCTCCGCCTGCGCTTTTTGATTAGTAACCTTTTTTTCCACTGTTAAACTTTGTCCTGGAAATGCTCCTAATAAAAGAAATAATGATAAGAAAATAAATAATTGCTTTCTCATGATTCCTGCCCCTCTCTTCTTCCCTGTTACAAACAGTATGGGCAGAAAAAAATCTTTTAAACTCGCAATCTATTATTTTTTTATTTTCCATGCATAAAATTTCAAAGTTTATAGAAAATGCGACATAACGAAATAATAAATCTTACTACAAAACCATCGGTTTAGTGACTGCTCGGTTTATGTACGATGCTGATTTCCGTTGCGGGTAATCGCTTTCCGCGGGCACGGTCTCAGCCAGGCTACTGCATCGAGTGATCATCTTTGCTGCCTTGCACCGAGGAAGCTTACTTCGAAGCGTTACTAGAAGACGCAGGTGCATCTTTCGGGGTCTTCAACTCGTGCTGTTCCCGCAGGAGTCGATTAACCTCCACTCCAATCAACATGCCTTAAGTAGCTAACAAATAAAGGGTTCCGAACGTATAAAGTAACTTTTAATAATATTATAAGTAAGTGAAACCTTATTAAGATAGCGATTCATAGTTATCAGACTTATAATTTTTGAATAGGGTTTCCAATTATTTAGAACATTTAATTAGCTGCTTCCGGCTACAAAGTTTACCAAATTAGAAAGTAGTAACTTAGCGTAGGCAGAATACGGAGACTCCTGCGGGAACAGCACGAGGTGAAAGCCCCGCAGGACAAGGAAAGCTCCTATGAATACACATCGCACGCAGAAAAAGCGGATTTCTTTTTCAAGGAAGTGGGTTGCTTCCGAGGAGATTGAGGCCGTGCCCGCGGAAAGCGAAGTATTCTGCCGAAGCGCGGCATCAAGCCTCACTTCATTATTTTTTCAATAAATAAATTCACGTCGCATTTTATATAAATAAAGACATACTTTTAAAAAAACAGCCTATTGTTATTTCTTTATAATATGAGCAAACACCATACGGTCCTTCCCGTTCATGTCCTTTCGAATTTCAACTTCGCTATGAGGAAAAGTCCATTGAATAAGTTGTTGAACATCCGCTCCTTGCTCATGTCCTATTTCAAATGCAAGCCAGCCGTCTTGTTCTAACACTTCCTTAGCTTGGACTATGATTTCTTGATAGGCAGCTAATCCTTTTTCCTCTGCAAACAAAGCAAGAGATGGATCAAAATTTTTCACCGTATCCGATAACGAGTCTGCATCCGAATAGGGAATATAAGGTGGATTCGAAACAATGATTCGGACTTTCTCTCCTTGTTCAAGAAGCGGTTGTAAGAAGTTTCCTTGTGAAAAGGTGACATCCGCACCGAGACGCTCTGCATTTTGATTTGCGACAAGAAGTGCTTCCTCAGAAATATCAACGGCACGAATGTTTAAGTTTGGCTCCTCTAGTTTTAAAGAAATTGCAATTACACCACTACCAGTGCCGACATCAACTACTTTAATCGGCTCCTTATCATAAGATTTCTGGATAAGAGATAGAACTCCTTCCACTAGTTCTTCCGTTTCCTGTCGAGGAATCAGGACATGTTTGCTCACAGAAAAGGGACGTCCATAAAAGGATTCTTCTCCCGTTAAGTGCTGAACAGGAATACCCGATTTTGCATGGGCTTGTATGTCCCACTGAAAAGATTTCAATACAGATTCTTCTACCTTTTCTCGTAACGAGGATAAGAATTCTGCTTTTGACATTTGCAGGTGGTGTTGTAACAAAATCTCGGCAACTTTTTCCTCCCGATTACGCTCCTCTAAAAAAGAAGAAGCCCAGCGGAGGGCTTCATATATGCTCATCTTTTCTTTCATGTTACTCACCAATTTGCTCCAGTTTTTTCGTTTGCTCTTCAATCAACAGGGCGTCGATTACTTCTCCAACTTTCCCTTCCAGGATTTGGTCTAGCTTTTGAATCGTCAAACCGATTCGATGATCGGTTACCCGGTTTTGTGGGAAGTTATACGTACGGATACGTTCGGAGCGATCTCCTGTACCTACAGCTGTTTTTCTCGTTTCATCGTATTCTGCTTGTGCTTCCTGCTGGAACTTATCATAAATCCGTGCACGAAGGACTTTCATCGCTTTTTCTTTGTTTTTGATTTGCGATTTTTCATCCTGAATCGATACAACGATTCCTGTTGGCATATGCGTTAAACGAACAGCAGACATCGTTGTGTTAACACTTTGTCCTCCTGGTCCACTAGAAGCGAAGGTATCCACACGGATATCCTTTTCATGGATGTCGATTTCGACCTCTTCCGCTTCCGGCATAACTACGACGGTTGCTGTTGATGTATGAATTCGTCCACCTGATTCCGTTTCTGGAACACGTTGCACTCGGTGCGCCCCATTTTCATACTTCAACTTCGAATAGGCACCTTGACCATTAATCATAAAAATGATTTCTTTGTACCCACCAACACCAGTCGAGTTCGCTTCCATCACGTCTATTTTCCAGCCTTGTGATTCAGCGTAACGGGAATACATTCTAAATAAGTCCCCTGCAAATAATGCTGCCTCATCTCCACCTGCCGCACCGCGGACCTCCATAATAACGTTTTTATCATCGTTTGGATCCTTCGGAAGAAGAAGAACTTTCAAGCGCTCTTCTAGCTCTTCTTTCTTATCAGAGAGTTCACCAATCTCCATTTTCACCATGTCATACATGTCATCATCTAAGTTATCTTCTAGCATTACTTTCGCATCATCCAATTCGGATGTGGTTTCTTTATACTCACGATAAGCTTGAACGACTTCTTGTAAGTCTGATTGCTCTTTCGAATATTCTCTTAGTTTTTTCGTATCATTAATAATTTCCGGATCACTCAGAAGTTCATTGAGTTTCTCATAACGATCTTCAAGTGATTGTAACTGATCAAGCACGACTTCCACCTCTTTCTCCTTAACAGTCTAATTATAGTACAGGAGAAAAACCCCGTCAAAAATAGCTTGGAACTGTTTTCTATAGTATCTTATTCAATAATCACTTGAATGTTGTAACGTTGAATTTCAGCCTCGATCGCGCTCTTTATATTCTCTATCCACGCCTGTTCCTCTTCTCCATGTATAGCTTCATCGATTGATACGGAAACGATTGCATCCGATTGTTTGAGTTGAACCATGTTCACTTGAACTCTAGGCATCCGTTCTGCTGCGTTCTTTATGATACGCTTGTCCTTTTCCGTGTCCCACGTATCACCCGTTTCATCTATTTTACGTGGACCTGGGTTGTTAATTTGGATATGTCCTGGATCTGTAGTTTCCGTCTGATCTGTCAACAGCGATGTGGAATTAGGATCTGGTTCGTTCTGAGCACAGGCTGCTATCCCTATAAACAGGATGACACTGCATACAGCAATTCTAAACATATGTATCCTCCTAGCCCAATTTTTTCTTATTGTTTCCAGCTAGGAGAAAATTATGAAAAAGAAGAAGGCACGAATAAAAAGAAAAACGAGAAGCACACCATATATGCACTTCTCCCTCCATCCAATTTTAAAAGATTATACTTTACCTCTTTCCAACAAATACTTTTGTCTGTCCCCTTTCATGAAAGGGGTATCTGGAGGCAGTTGATTGTTCTTTAATTCTTCCGCAAAAGCAGAAAATGCTTGGGTCCACCTTTCTCCATCCTGCTCTCTTACATATATCAAGTCATACTCATAAATGTCCTGGAATTCTTGCATGCTTGCTATATACCCATTACAGAAAAATTTTTGCCCCATATAGGTAATACTTATCCTATAAGTAAAGTCTTCTCGAACCGGCAAATTAATAGATGACAGCAATCGCAACTTCTCCAAGCCCATTTGTTCGATTAATACTTCTGTGTACCCAAGGTTAATTTCTTTTCCTTTAATAGAAGTTAGTGACATTTCCGAGCTTAATGGATATGGAAAACGAAGCATTTTATCTTGTTGCAAAGGATCCTTTAAGGAACGGTCATCTCCTGAAGGATTTAGTACTTTACTTTGAAGTATTGCTTGGAACTCATGATCTCGAATCGGTCTACTAAAAAGGTATCCTTGAATTTCTTGGCAGTTTTGTTTTTTTAGAAGATTAAGCTGTTCCATCGTCTCTACACCTTCAGCAATGACATTTTTATTTAGATCTTCCGCTAGTTGAATGACGGATCTTACAATAGCTTGGTCACTTGAATCCTCCACAATATGATCGATAAAGGACTTATCAATCTTGATTGCATGTACAGGATAGTGCTTCAAATAACTCAAAGAGGAATAGCCTGTACCGAAGTCGTCTAACGTTATTCGAATTCCTAGTTCCTCCAGTAACTGTAGATTGGAGTAAATCTCTTTTTGATAATGGATAAGCGTACTCTCGGTAATCTCTATCTCCAATAGTTTTGGATCTAATTTAGATTTTTGTAACACTTGTTTAATAAAATCAACCCAGTCATTTCGCAGTAATCGTTGTGCAGATATATTGATCGATATGGGGACCAAGTCAAGCCCTTTATGCTCCCAACGAGTCAAATACATACAAACCTGTTGGAGGACCCAATCCCCTATTTGTAAAATGAAGCCACTCTCTTCCGCTAGCGGAATAAATTCCCTAGGTGAAATAATTCCCCACTCCGGATGCTGCCAACGTACCAGGGCTTCCGCTCCAACTAATTCCCCATCCGGCTTCACTTTTGGTTGAAATTCTACATATAGCTCCTTATTTTCAATGGACTTCCATAGATCTCTCTCCATACTATACCGTTTAAATGTAGCAATATTTAAGGATGGAGAGTACACTTCATACGTATTCCGCCCTTTTAGCTTGGCACGCTTAAGGGACGCGCCAGCACTTTTTCTTAACTCCCCCCGGTCTTCTATGTCTTTTGGGTAGCGACTTACTCCTATACTAGTCGTAACGAATACCTCATAGGGACCTAGTATAAAGGGATCTTTTAACAAATCTAATATTTTTTTCGCTACATGTATGGGGGCGTCTTCTTCTTCAAAATCCCAAAGAAGAATGATAAATTCATCTCCACTGATCCGTGAGAATAAAGTATTATGACCTAGATTTTCATTTATTCGATTCGCAAACTTTTTGATTAGCAAGTCCCCCGATTCATGCCCGAGCATATCACTTACATACTTAAATCGATCTAGGTTTAAATGTAATAAGGAGATTGATATTTCCTTATTTTTAATGGTTGAAAATAATTCGTCTAGTTTTTCATCTAACATTCGTTTATTCGGTAGTTGTGTTAAATAATCATGATAGGCCAAATGTTTAATCACTTTTTCTGAATTCTTATAGGAAGTGATATCCGTAATAATACCATCTACACGAATAAGGTTTCCTTTCTCATCCAGAGTAGGTATCGTTTGATCCTGAACCCAAACATCGTTTCCATTTTTATTAATAATTCGATATTCGTGACGCAAGGTGTTTCCTTCCTGCAATGCTGATTGACGAGCCATATAACCATCACGATCTTCTGGGTGAATAATAGCCAGCCATGAATCTAAATCATGAAATTGTTTACTAGGAAATCCAGTTATGACTTCTATACCTGGAGAACCAAGCATTAAGAAATCTTCCTTTATATCAAAAGACCATATCCCTACCTCTAATGTATTGTAAATCCTTCTAAACCTCTCTTCACTCTCCTTCCATTTTCTTTCATTATTTTTCCTATCTGTAATATCTTGAATCGTACCAACTATGCGATAAGGCTGCTGTTTGGAGTCCTTAATCACTTTTACTTGCTCTTGTACATGAATAATCGTTTGATCACGCAATAAAAACCTATACTCAAGTTGGTATCCTTGCATGCTATTCATAGATTTATCTAATGTTTCTTTAAAAAGACTACGGTCGTCTGGATGCACGAAATGAATAATCTTTGTGACACTCGGTACAAAATCATCACTGTTCTCCACCTTTAAAAGTTCATACAATTGATGAGACCAATATGCCTTATCTTCAATAAGGTCATATTCCCAGCTACCTATCCTAGCTAAAATTTGTGCCATCTCTAAACTATTTCTAATTCTAATTAAATCCTTTTCTGTCTGTATATAAGCTGTAATATCCCTGGCAAATCCTTGAACAGCGATAACTTCATCCTCTATCCTAATTGGGATATAAGTGATATCGGTTTGAATCTGGTCCCCATTTTTATGCGGGATATTGGTCTGATAGGTTTGTGCTGTACCCTTTAAGGATTCCTTTAAAAAATGAGCACCTTTGCTTTGGTGAAAAGCAGTGCTGAAAAACGCTTCTATTTCTTTAAAGCTATACCCGAACGTATTTATCATTGCATCATTGCACGTCACCAAAACTCCCTCCGAATTAAGGAGGAACGCAGGTGTTGGATAATCTGTATAAAGCTTCTTAAAATAAGTTTTTAAATCCTTATCCATTTCATGAAAGCCTCTATGTTTCTTTTTCAATCCTTGCAGGAAGTTAAACAATATATAATCCTCCTTTTTCTTTATTCTTTGGTTATCTGCTTACATTTTATTCCTTCCGTTCTAATAATAGTGAAGTAATGGAATTTAAGAATTGCTAAGAAGTCAACTTAACCCTTCTATAATTAATAAATGAATCGCAAACCTTGGAAAGCACAATATATCGCCTTCCATCCTTTTCAAGAAATACAACAAAACTTATAAATGCTGACATAAAAAAAGAAGCACCATTGTAGGTACTTCTTCTAGCTTTACTTATTTAACTGAACCTGATCTGCACTTCGAATCACTAATTCATACGGTACGTCTTTTAATATTTTTTCTACTTCTTCTGTATGGAAAAATTCCATCACATGCGACTCAATCCTTTCCACCACTTCATCGGCTTGTGGATCCTTGCTGTCTAGTGTTGTTTTTACCACAATCTGTAATGGAGGGGGATGAAACGAGTAGGCCATTCCTTTTGTATGAAATTCTTTTTTCGCTCGAAGTCCTTCATGTAGTGTGTTAATAATTGTGGTAACTTTCATTTCCAATTCCTGTTGTTTTAGATTAACGAGTTGGACTTTGTAGAAAAACGTACCAAGCCCTAATGGTTCTACTACTTCCTTCATCATTTGCTTCAATTCGTCTACATTTTTAGTTGTGTCAGGAACTGCTATTTCAACCTTATGATCCTTTTGATTGTGAGTCACTCCCATAGTTAATAGGTTAACATCCGTTTCTTTCATCTTTTCGGATACGGCATCCATTATTTGCTTCGCTTCTTTTGCGTATTGCTCAGACTCCTCACTCATCCTAAATTCTCTTTCTTCATATTTTTCTACTACAACTGAAAATGCATCATAGTCTTCATCTAATAAAATCTCTTCTGTTTTCGCTTCAATAGACTGCCTCACTTCTTGAACATCTTGTTCCGATCCATTGACTTGAACATACATGATCTTGTCTGGATATGAAGATTCTTCTACCTCTTCTATGTCATAGCCTTGTCCCTTCAGCTCTTTTTCGATAAGAAGTGTAATGGGTTCGTTATGAAAAAACTGTTTTAAAAATGGGACATCCGCTAATACGTTTGTCACTGTGGGTGATAATAAGGAACTTGCTACAAGTAAGATTATAATGGCAGAAGCTAGGATAGATTTTCGGGTATAAAACGGCTTTTTCATTTCCTTTCTTGCCTGCAAGACCCCTTTTCTTGAATAATCAGAGAGTTCGTCAGGTATCTCTATTCGCTCTATTTCCTTTTCCAGACTATTATTCATATAAATCCTCCCTTCTTACTTGTTTCCGACACTTCTCTAAGGCTCGATATAAGATGGACTTCACCGTACCTAATGGCAAGTTTTCTAGCTCTGCTATTTCCTTAAAGCTATATCCGCCATAGTATTTGAACAAGATAATGGTTTTCTCTGTCTCATTTAACTTGTGCAACAAATCCTGTAAGGAAAGGGATAACGTAAGGTCCACGTCTTCTTTTTGTGGGATGTCTGTTGAATCTCGATAGAGTGGGACTATATTTTTGTTTTTTCGTATGAGATCTATGGAGTTTCTAATCGAAATTTTGATCAACCAGGATTTCGTATATTTCTCTTCTTGGAGTGTATGGATGTTTTTAAATGCTTTATAAGCTGTTTCTTGTACCACATCAAGCGCGTCATTTGAATTTTTCACGTAAACATAGGCAACTCGATAAATATCTTTTTCGTACTTTTGGAACAGTTTTAAGAACGCCTTGTCATTGCCTTTCTTTGCTTTTTTTAGTAGTTTGTCGATCACAATCACCCGCTTTCTTTATGAGCTTTCATATATTAGACGGTGGCAGGATAGTTTTGGCTTAACTTTTTTCAAGAACAAAAGCGCAAGCGCCCGGGTTTAAGGATTACAGACTAAGACCGTCCTTTGCGGACAACGTCTGCAGACCCCTTGCCGGGGCCACGTACGGACTGCGCCTGGCCATGCCAGGTGGTTCGACTTGCTGCGCAAAGCGGCGGTTTTAATCGAACATTCTTACGTCGGAGATAAAGGAAACATGCCCCTTCAAAGGGGTATGCCAACGTTGGGCTCAGGAGCCCGGGTTTAGTTGGCCTTCCTTCCTCGCGAATCGATGTTGACTTATCGCACAGAGGTGAGGGAAGTCTCGCTAGTTGCTGGGCGCGTTAGGAAGCGAAGCGGGCTTGATCAAATACGATGGCATAAGCAGGGCTCCGTAAGTGACGGAGTTTGTCACTGTAGGAGAACTGCTTATGACGTGAGTATTTAGCCCGCGTAGCTGGACTGAAGCTGGACGTGGCTATTGCAGTATGTTTATCCACACCAAGCAAATTTTATAATTTCCTGGACTAAAAAAAGCACTTGGACTAATCCAAGCGCTCGTGTTAGGTATTATTTCAAGGCATTCGCCATTTTTATCGTCAATTGCCTGGGCTTATTTGGAACCTCATGGTGATGACGACATCTTGGTTCGTAGGATTCTGAGGCACCTACTAAAATAATCGGGTCATTATAGGAAGCAGGCTTTCCATCAATTAATCGTTGGGTTCTACTTGCTGGAGATCCACATACCGGGCAAATAGCATTCAACTTTGTAACCGACTCACTCAAAGCCATTAGTTCTGGCATCGGACCAAATGGTTCTCCACGGAAATCCGAATCTAGTCCTGCAGCAATTACTCGATATCCAGAATCCGCTAGCTGATCCACGATATCCACAATTTTTTCATCAAAAAACTGTATTTCATCAATACCAATTACATCGATGGTTTCATCAATATGGTCTAAAATTTCTTCAGATGAGTGCACAGGAACTGCTAATACAGCTGTTCCGTTATGGGAAACGACAGACTCCTCGGAATACCGACTGTCGATTGCTGGTTTAAACACTATTACAGATAAATTACCGTATGTAGCACGGCGAACGCGGCGAATTAACTCTTCTGACTTTCCTGAGAACATACTACCGCAAATAATTTCCACCCATCCACTTTGTTTCATGACATACACTTTCGGGCCTCTCCCTTCATTCCTACAACCTTTTCTTTTTTAACGGGGAAATCCCTCGTTTCATCAAAAAATCTACTATCTCTACTCTATACTTTCCGCTCTCTATTTTCTACCTGTTTCTACATTTTTTTCATAGAAAAAATTGGGTTTTGGGCGTAAAAAAACAGGCAACAGTATCGGACAGGTTGCCTGTTTAACTATCTTTAGCAGTAGATTACCCGTGAAAAACGGGCCATCCAGCAATTAGCCAAGATTATATTTTTTCTTAAAGCGATCCACACGGCCACCAGCTGTATCAGCTTTTTGTTTGCCTGTGTAGAAAGGATGTGAAGCTGAACTAATTTCAACACGGATTAGTGGGTAAGTGTTACCATCTTCCCATTCAATCGTTTCTTCAGAAGTCTTTGTAGAACCACTTAGAAACTTGAAATCAGAGCTTGTATCAAGGAATACTACTTTTCTGTACTCAGGATGAATTCCTTCTCTCATTTCTTTCCACTCCTTTTGCCCTGAATCCCTTGGAAACAGAGTTATTGTAGAGCTACTTGTAGGTAGCTAGAGAGTTACTCTCTAAAGCTTTAGGAATACCTAAAGTTTTGCGAAGGTTTTTAAACTCACATAGAGAGATTATAACAGTGTTATTTTTCGTTTGCAAGGTTAATCTTATCCTTTTAGGACTTTCTTGCCGTACCTTTACGCTTCATTTCATCTTCTACTTTTTGAATGAATTCTTCGTTGTTTTTTGTAGAACGAAGCTTTTTAAAGAAGCGTTCGATGAATTCTTGAGAATCCTGCATCGACTTACGCAATGTCCATGCCATTTCCAAATGATCCTTCGGCAGTAGCAGCTCTTCTTTTCTCGTACCAGAACGTAACACATCAATAGCAGGGAAAATACGACGCTGTGCTAGATGGCGGTCAAGATGCAATTCCATATTGCCTGTACCTTTAAACTCTTCATAAATAACATCGTCCATACGGGAACCTGTTTCTACTAATGCAGTCGCTAAAATAGTAAAGCTTCCGCCTTCTTCAATGTTACGTGCTGCACCGAAGAAACGCTTCGGACGGTGGAATGCAGCGGGGTCAATCCCCCCAGATAACGTTCTACCACTCGGTGGAATGACTAAATTGTAAGCACGAGCTAGACGAGTAATACTATCCATCAAGATAATGACGTCTTTTTTATGCTCTACTAAGCGCATCGCGCGCTCCAGAACGAGCTCGGACACTTTAATATGATTCTCCGGTACTTCATCAAATGTTGAGCTTACAACATCTACATCTGGATGAACAGAACGTTCAATGTCGGTTACTTCCTCTGGACGCTCGTCCACTAGCAAAATAATCAGTTTCGCATCCGGATGATTCACCGAGATACTGTTTGCAATTTGCTTCAGAAGCATTGTCTTCCCTGCTTTTGGTGGTGCCACAATCAGACCACGTTGGCCATAACCAACTGGTGCTAATAGATCCATGATACGCGTAGAAATATTTTTTGTATCTGTTTCTAAACGCATTAATCGATCCGGATATAAAGGCGTTAATGCAGGAAAGTGCACACGTTCTTTCGCGATTTCCGGGTTTTCGCCGTTTACTAAGTCCACGTGTAAAAGTCCATAATAACGCTCATTTTCTTTTGGAGGACGAACTTTACCAGATACCTTGTCCCCATTTCGCAAATCAAAACGTCTAATTTGTGATGCAGAGATGTAAATATCCTCTGCACTTGGAGAATAGTTAATCGGACGTAAGAAGCCAAACCCTTCTGATTGGATAATTTCTAGAATTCCGTCCATGAACAAAAATCCGTCTTTTTCTGCTTGTGCCTTTAAAATAGCAAAGATAAGTTCTTTTTTCGTCAGCTTCGCATAATAGGAAACCTTGAACTCTCTTGCTTTGGCATATAATTCTTTTAATGTAAATGTTTCCAATTGGGAAATTGTTAATTCCGCCACAAAATCACCACACCCATATTAATTTATTCGTTATGTTTAGTTTTTTATCATTTGATTTAGGATGTAACACCTTTTATCCGTATGTATGTACGTAATTTTTGGTATAAAAATAACGTCCGTAACGTGTAAGAAGGTGAATGCACTTCCTGAAATGAAGTCTCTATATTGGGAAGAAATCTATATCTATCACCAAGAAGATTTGGAAGGAAAGCATAAATGCTTGAAGTTTGGGATGTTATAACTGTTCACTAAAACTCTAATGTCTAAACCTATTCAATAGTACCTTTTTCGAGACTATTAATCAACTGAAATTTGATAATTGTCATAAAATCGGCTAAAACAAGGCTACTTGGGTGTTAAAAGAGAAAAACAGGAAGCTTACTCCTTTCCCGGTTATGGATACCTTAGCATCTCGGTCTGTTAAGCATGAAAGTGAATGAAACGACTTTAAACGCATCTTGAAAAACCAATGAGGAGCCATTCCCCTTTTTCTTTTTCTCTAAAAATACTCAGATGATAATTTCTTATCCATTTCGAAAAAATATAGTAAAAATCAAAGCAGATGATTATAACCATCTGCTTTTTCTATTGCTGAATTACTTCGAAATTCTATTCGGACTGCGTCTCTGAGAGTTTCGCACCTTCTAACGGAACTGCCGTTATATGTTCTGCTCCCTGTTTTTCCATCATAAGAATTATTTCATCACTAAGTTTGGCTTCTTCTCTAAACTATGTTCTCCGTCAATAAACCGAACCGTACCACTTTTCGCACGCATTACGACGGTTTGGGTTACGGCTTTGGAGCCTTTAAACTGGACGCCTTTTAATAGTTCCCCGTCTGTCACACCAGTTGCCGCAAAGATCGCATCATCTCCACCACAGAAATCGTCCATATAGAGAACCTTATCTACATTCGTGATTCCCATCTTGGCACAGCGTTCTCTTTCTTCATCCGTATTTGGAACAAGTTTCCCTTGCATTTCGCCACCTAAACATTTTAAAGCAACTGCTGCTAGGACACCTTCAGGAGCTCCTCCGATTCCAAAAAGGATATCGACACCAGTATCGTCAAAGGCGGTGTTCATGGCTGCAGCTACGTCTCCATCTTGGATCAATCGAATACGAGCACCTGCCGCACGAATATCATCAATTAACTTCTGGTGGCGAGGCTTGTCCAAAACGACGGCAACCACGTCTTCAATCGCTTTTTTTTTCGCCTCTGCTACAGCTCGTAAATTGTCGATAACAGGAGCGTTAATGTCCACTTTTCCAACAGCTGCAGGACCTACGGCCAATTTATCCATATACATATCTGGAGCATGAAGAAGCTTCCCTCTATCTGCAATGGCTATAACGGCTAGAGCGTTCCATGTTCCAAGTGCTACAATGTTGGTTCCTTCTAATGGATCTACTGCAACATCTACTTCCGGTCCATCGCCTGTTCCAAGTTTTTCTCCAATATATAGCATCGGGGCTTCGTCCATTTCGCCTTCCCCAATTACGACTGTACCGCGCATTGGAATCGTATCAAATACATCTCTCATCGCTGATGTTGCTGCATCATCTGCCTCATCTTTTTTTCCTCGTCCCATCCAACGGGCAGATGATAAGGCAGCAGCCTCTGTAACTCGTACTAATTCCATTGATAAACTTCTTTCCATGGTTATCTCCTCCAAAAGTTGAGTTCCTCATCTCCCATGGAATAAACAAAACGGAAGCTTAACACCCTCCTCCTACAAAGGATGTTAAGCTTTAGTCGTTCAAAAACGATACTATAAAATGGGATTTTCTGTGGATGTCATGGACCACGATCCAGCTCCAACTGAGCACGCGGGCGCTTCCGCCTTTGATTATGAATTTTGAAATTGTTCGATTTCTTCTTCGGACATTTCTTCACGCCAAATTTTGGCACCGAGGTCAGTGAGTTTCTCGACGATATCTTCATATCCTCTGTCGATGTGCTCTAGTCCGGTGATCTCTGTAATGCCATCCGCCATTAGTCCAGCGACAATCAAAGCTGCCCCAGCACGTAAATCACTGGCTTTCACTTTCGCACCTTCAAGTTGTACAGGGCCAGTTACAATGGCCGATCCACCTTCTACTTTGATCTTTGCGTTCATCCGGCGTAATTCATCAATATGCTTGAAGCGAGCTTGATAAATCGTATCTGTTACAACGCCTGTACCAGTTGCTCTTGTTAATAGAGACGTAAACGGTTGTTGTAGATCGGTTGGAAACCCAGGATGGACAAGTGTCTTGATATCCACACTTTTTACGTCTTTCCCCGGTTGAATTAACAACTGTTCTTCCCCTTCTTCGATCGAAATGCCCATTTCTCTAAGCTTTGCCAATAAGGATTCCAAGTGCTGTGGAATGACGTTATCGATAAGCACTTTTTCCCCTTGAGCGGCCGCTAAGATCGTATAGGTTCCCGCTTCGATTCGGTCCGGAATAATCGTATGCATACAGCCAGTTAGCTGATCAACACCTTCAATACGAATAACATCCGTACCCGCCCCTTTAATCTTAGCCCCCATACTTGTTAGTAATGTGGCCACATCAATGATTTCCGGTTCTTTTGCTGCATTTTCAATGACAGTTTTTCCTTTTGCTTTTACTGCAGCAAGCATGATGTTTATCGTAGCACCTACACTGACGACATCTAAATAAATTCGAGCACCTCGTAGTTCATCCGCTCGAAGGTAAATAGCACCTTGTTCATTCGTCACTTTAGCACCTAATGCTTCAAATCCTTTTATATGTTGGTCAATTGGTCTTGGGCCTAAATGACAACCACCAGGAAGTCCAATCACAGCTTGTTTGAACCGACCAAGCATCGCTCCCATGAAATAGTAGGATGCACGAAGCTTTTTCACCTTCCCGTTTGGCAAAGGCATTGCGGTCATACGAGTAGGATCAATATGAATGGTTTGCCCTCTCCAATCTACCGATCCACCTATTTCCTCAAGCAAATGTCCTAACGTGTCTACGTCTGAAATTTTAGGCAGTCCTTCAATAATAACCTTAGAATCGGCTAAGATAGCTGCTGGTAGCAAGGCTACTGCACTGTTCTTCGCACCACTTACTCGCACCTTACCATTTAAAGGTCTTCCGCCTTCTACTAGTATTTTCTGCACATCTAGAACTCCTCACTTTTCGAGTTCATTCATCTCTCTAACCTACTGAGCACCTATATTTACACTTAACTTATGAACGAACTCTTAGGCTAAATCTATCCTGATTTGAACTTAGTTTACACATATTTACCAAAATCATACTTACTTTTGATTATTCCAATCAGCGAGAAATTTTTCGATTCCTTGGTCTGTTAATGGATGCTTTACTAATTGCGATAGTACTTTAAATGGTACAGTAGCAATGTGCGCGCCGTAAAGAGCTGCATCAGTCACGTGAAGCGGATGGCGAATAGAAGCAGCAATAATTTCTGTTTCAATTCCATGACGATCAAATATTTCAGAAATAGTAGCAATAAGTTCTAAACCATTTTGACCGATGTCATCCAATCTTCCTAAGAAAGGAGAAACATATGTAGCACCTGCACGAGCCGCGAGCAATGCTTGGTTTGCATTAAAAATGAGCGTCACATTTGTTTTGATATTCAAATCAGAAAAAGCTTTAACTGCTTTTAATCCCTCTAATGTCATCGGGACTTTAACCGTAATATTCGGAGCAATAGCTGCTAATTCTTTTCCTTCTTTAATCATACCTTCCGCATCTTCTGCAATAACCTCAGCACTTACAGAGCCCGAAACTTCTCCCGTGATTTCTCTCAGTCGATCGTGGAAAGAAACTCCTTCTTTTGCTACAAGACTTGGGTTCGTTGTCACACCAGCTAACACACCTAGTGCGTTTGCTTCTTTGATTTCCTCAATGTTCGCTGTATCAATGAAAAATTTCATAATTCCCATCCCCTTAGTTTTTTTGGGACTTAGAAGCGCTTTTTGTAAATCAACAAAGCCATCCCAATCTTCTCGAAAGCTTCCTTTATCCCATGTGACCTTTTACGTATGAAAAGGAAACTGCCCCAAAAGACAGCTTCCTACATCCTACTTATTTAGATTGACCTGATGAACCGAATTCGCGCATTTTTCCGATTACTGTTTCTTTAATCGCGTCACGAGCAGGTCCTAGATATTTACGTGGATCGTATTGATCAGGTTGTTCTGCTAAAACCTCACGAACTCTTTTCGTTTGAGAGATTTGGTTTTCAGTGTTTACGTTAACTTTTGATGTACCATAAGAAATGGCACGCTTAATATCTTTTGTTGGAATTCCAGTACCACCGTGAAGAACAAGTGGAACACCTGTTGCAGCACCGATTTCTTCCATTTCTTTAAAGCCTAGGTTTGGTTCGCCTTTATAAGGTCCATGAACAGAGCCAAGTGCTGGAGCTAAACAGTCAATTCCTGTACGCTCTACAAGCTCTTGACATTCTTTAGGATCCGCATAGATTACACCTTCTGCAACTACGTCATCCTCTTGTCCACCAACTGTTCCTAGTTCTGCTTCGACAGAAACACCGTGGAAGTGAGCAAGTTCCACTACCTTAGATGTCACAGCAATGTTTTCTTCAAATGGGTCGTGAGAAGCGTCAATCATCACAGAAGTAAACCCTGCATGAATCGCTTTTGCACATGCTTCAAAGCTGGAACCGTGGTCTAAGTGGATCGCAACTGGAACAGTTGTTCCGTATTCTTCCATTAAAGATTTCACCATCGCTACCACAACTTTAAATCCACCCATATATCTTCCGGCGCCTTCGGAGACACCTAAAATGACAGGAGATTTCTCTTCTTCTGCTGCTTGCAAAATAGCTTGAACATATTCAAGGTTATTGATATTGAATTGCCCTACAGCATAGCTGTTTTCTTTTGCATTAATCAGCATTTCTTTCATTGATACTAATGGCATTGTATTTCCTCCTTGTGGATAATATGCAAAAATAATAACAATCAATCATTAGTCAATTACAACGTTTTGATTGGATACAGTATAAGAATACCAACTTGACCGTGATGGTGCAACAAACAACACTGCGATATGTTATTTTTTTCACAATGAAAAACTAGTGTCCTTATAATGGTTCAAAAAGGTGGATAACAACTTATCTTGTAAGCATCTGAATGTAAGTGCTACCAAATATTTTTATCACTCGTCCTTCAAATCTTCTTAACATTCTAGGCGGCGCTGCTTCTAGTTGCTTTTACATACATACGCTCAGAGAAGCAAGTCGACGAAGAAATACAAAAGTGAAGGACTTTTTGAACATCCTCTGT